>JBHLNT010000138.1:0-11052 GCA_048941265.1 Promethearchaeota archaeon | reverse complement strand
AATATGTATTAAAGGAGGGTTCTGATTTTGATAATCGATTTAGAATATTTAGCAAATTAAAGAAAAAATCAGAAATCTAAAAGTAGTCAAAAACACACACAATATATTGAGATGTTAGTTAGTATCATTATCATTACTCTTAATGAAGTTGAAAACTTGGAAGAGACAATTACAGCAGTAATAGAAGCTTCACAAATCGATCCAGGTTATTCTATTCCGATTGAAATCATTGTTAGTGATGGAGGTTCAACGGATGGTACAATTGAATTAGCTAAGAAATTAGCTGATAAAGTAGTTATAGGTCGACCTAGTAGATATAACCAACTTAATGACGGAGCAAAACTAGCGAGAGGAGATATTTTGCTTTTTCTGCATGCTGACACACTCTTACCTAAAAATGCATTCATAAATATTATAAATTATATGGAAGGGACCTCTAAAATAGGGGGTGGCTTTACAAAAAAATGGAATTGGAATCCTAAATTAAAGCGAACAAGGCTTCTCAAATTTTTAAATTATTTATGGGAAGAAATGGGTAATTGGCTCGTTAGATTTTTTAAGTCATTCCCGGGAGATAATGCTATTTTTGTTCGCAAGTCTGTTTTTGAAGAATTAAATGGTTTCAAGCCTCTTTGGATTTGTGAGGATTTTGATTTTAGTCATCGTTTAAAGAGATATGGGAGAAGAAAAATTATATGTATTACTTCTGCAGTATTAACTTCGACAAGAAGATTTGAAAAATATGGTTTTATTAGGATTATACTGATTTGGTTTTTTATATACTGGTTATGGAGGTTTGGTATGTCTCAAGGGCGTTTAAAAGTCCGATTTAATAAATATTCAACGATTCCTGAAAAAGGAAATGTATCTTATATGAGATTTTAATTTATCGTTAGATGATTTATTAAGCTAATTTCTTTACTGAAAGATATGAATGAGAAAAGCATTTTAAGAGTGAAAGCAAATGATAAAGCAATAAAGCGAATGTATGCTAAATTTAGTAAATTCATTCGACTTTGTTTAAGAAATATCTTTTATGATGCAATTTCTTTTATTTTTTGGGATATTGCATCTCCAACGTCAGAAGTGCTTGAGGATCCACCCAGATCATAGGTTCTAACTTTACCCTCTTTTAGTATCAATTCAATCGCTTTTTCAATTAAATTAGCACTTTTTTTTAAATGCGGATCATTACCATTTTTCATTGATAACCAATCTAACATCATTTGAGTTGCTGAAATTGTTGCTATTGGGTTTATCCTGTTTTTTCCGGCATGTTTTGGCGCAGAACCGTGTATAGGTTCAAACATACCGTATCTATCCCCCACATTTCCGCTAGCTGCCATTCCTAAGCTCCCTTGAAGAACTGCTGCAAGGTCTGTAGCAATATCACCGAACATATTTGGGATAACACATACATCAAACCATTCCGGAGTGCGGATAATCCATTGGGTAAAAGCATCGATGAAAGCATAATCTTCTTGTATATTAGGATATTTTGGAGCAATTTCTTGGTAAATCATTCTGAATAATTTGCAACCAGCGGTCACATTACTCTTATCTACACAAGTAACTCGAAGTTTTCCATCTTTAGGAGAACCTTTATTTCGTCTTTTACAATATTCAAAAGCGAAGGTAATCACTCTCTCAGAACCTTTTCTCGTAATTAACCTGCAATCCGTTGCAATTTCTATTTTTTGATTTCTATTTAAATATCCATGCGTATCGGCATATAATCCTTCTGTATTTTCTCGAATCGATACGAAATCAACATTTTCAGGTTTCCAGATTTGCCGAAACTCCCCTGAGATTTGATGTTGAACACCCTCATATAGTTTAGTGGGGCGTATGTTCGCATAGAGATCTAAGCCAAATCTTAATCCAAAAAGAACTTCAAGACCGACCATCTTTCCGTCCGGATAAGAAACGGTTTTGCCTGTAGCAGGATCGGTCCAGCCAATTGCACCTAATAAGATTGCATCTGATTCATTTTTACACGTTTCATATGCCTCTACTGGCCATTCTTCCTTTTTATTTGTCTTTAGCCAGTACTGTCCACCACAATCATATTTTATGAACTCAAAGTTTATATTATTGGAAATTTCTTCAATTACATGTAATACTTTCAAAGTCTCTGCTATTACTTCAGGACCAATTCCGTCACCTGCTAGCACTACTATTTTATAGGTTGCCATAATAACTCATTTTTATTGTTTTATTCTTTAATAAACATAAATAATTTTCAAAAGTGATTTATATAATAATGAACAATTTGTAAATTATTTTTTTAAATGTATTTTCAATTTTTCTGAAATTAAATTTCCCATTTCCTTAGTCGAAAGAGTTTTTAAATTTGGATTTTTTATATCAGCAGTTCTAGCTTCATTTAACGCTTCCTCAACCGCATATTCAATCTCATCTCCGAGTTTGGGTTGATTAAACGATTCTTGCATCATAAGCTTTACGCTTAAAATAGTGCCAATTGGGTTTGCTATACCTTTTCCTGCTATATCTGGAGCAGATCCATGTATTGGTTCGTACATAGACACTTTTCTTGGATGGATATTTCCACTTGAAGCCATCCCTAGGCTTCCAATCAGAAATGCTGCCTCATCACTAATAATATCTCCAAACATATTACCAGTAACTACTGTTTGAAAATCATAAGGTTTTCGAATAAGCCATTGACAAAAGGCATCGACATAAATATCCTCCTTCTTTATATCTGGATAATCTGAACCAATTTCATGAAAAATTTTACGCCATAGTTGGCTTGGATTTAGTAAATTTGCTTTATCCACTGAAGTCACCTTGTTATGACTATTTTTTTTTGCATATTCAAATGCATATTTAATAATACGCTCACAACCTTTTCTTGTATATCTCATTATATTATGTGCTTCATCATCATTGAGTTCTCCAATTTTTTTATATAATCCCTCTGTATTTTCTCTAACAATTGTCATATCAATCCCTTTTCCTATGTATTCCTCCTTTAAAGGGCATCTATCTTTCAAAGCATCAAATAACTTAATTGGTCTTAAATTCACGTATAAATCTAGCTCTTGCCTAATTTTAAAGATGGCAGACTCTGCTATACCTTGAGGTAATCCAGGAATACCGATTGCGCCGAACAATAAGGCATCAGAATTTATAATTACATCCCATGATTTTTCAGGCATATTTATTCCCGTTTCTTTCCAGACATTTCCTCCCGCAGGTGCTTCTATTAATTCAAATTCAAATTCAGTATAGTCAGAAATAACTTTCAATATCTTGATGCCCTCTTCTACAACTTCAGGTCCTATTCCATCGCCTTTAGTTATAGCGATTTTTTTTTTCATAAGATATACTACTTTGCTTCAATTTTTTTGGATAATATTAAATTATAAAGAAATTAGATTTAATAGGTTTTTTAATAAGTTTTAGGGTATCTTCTTTTTGGATAGATATTTATAATTGAACTATATTATGTATTCATGGAAATTTTTCTAAAGCGAGCAGAAAATCCGTTTAACGAAAAGATTGGAGAAAAAACACAAATAATTTTCGATCAGCTTAAAAAATCACTTTATCTAATCCCAGGAGAATATAGTGGGAGTATTGGACCAGAAATCACAAAATTTTTGTTCAAATATTCTCAAGGATTAGAAAAGATACCGGATGTATATGTTGAGGGAATTTTGAATCATTTTTTAATGTTCACTAACTCACTTCAAGATCTTGCCAATCAGAATGTAAAGCAAGTAAATCAAAATCTAATAATTAGAAGTAAATCCGAAATACGTAATTTATCAGATTTATTACAAAGATTTGTAGCAAAAGCTGAAAATGGCGAAATATTGAAAGGTTCTGAACGGTTTGAAGATATTATTAGTTTTACAGTTGGTGAATCCATTGAAATTGCTAAATTTGAAGAATTTGAATTATTTATTAAGAGATCTGCAGAAAATTTTACTCAAAAGATTGGGAATGATAAAGCAGCAGAGTTCTCAGAAGAAGTTAATAAAGCTTTAAAAAATATCGTTGATGATTTTAAAGGTACTGCTGATTCTGAAATTGCAAAATATGTATTCAAATTCTCAGAAGACACTTTTCGTTTTTATCCCGAGGTATTAGGAAATATTTTAAAGCATATTCTCATATTTGCGCAATCTCTTTCTGATGTTAATGGAATGAATCGAAAACAAGTTGATCAAGAAATTATTAGAAGAAGTAAGAATAAAATGAGCGGATTGATCGATTTATTTACAGCATTCTTAGATATGGCTAAGGAAGGTAATTTACTTCAGTCATCTCAGAATTTAGAAGATGTTATTACCCATATTCTTGGCTCTGAAGAGAAACGCAAAAAATTCACTGATGTCGGGGGATTTTTAAAGCGAGCAGAAGAAAAATATATTAGACAACTAGGTGAAGTCAAGGCACAGACATTTATAAATGATCTGTTGGAGGCTATTTCTGAAATCCCCGAAGAACATGGTTCATATTTAGGCTCTGATATAGCGAGATTTTTAACTAAATATTCTGAAACAATGGGAAATTTAGAATCAAAAGAAATTGAAAAGATTTTAACTAGATCATTAATGTTTACACGTTCCTTGATAGATGTTAATGAGTTAAGTCAAGAAGAAATTAATCAATATGTAATTAACCGTTCTAAACGAAAATGCAGAAATTTATTTGAATTATATCAATTGTTTCTTGAAATAGAAAGGCCTACCCCCATAAAATCGAGAACTCCTACTTTCGATGATATTGTTGATTATACTCTTGGTAAATATGAAGGCCCTAAAACTATTGAAGAAGCCCCTAATGTACATACATTAATTGAAGAATTTCGTTCTGAATTTCCTGTGTTTGAAGAACATTATAAGTGGGCTAACGCTATCAATACGATAATTCCTCGGTTTTTAGAAATTTTAGAGAATGAAGAGGGAAATAAAATTTTCGATCAACTATGGGAAAATTCATATCCTAAACAAAAAATATTAGAAGACTTTCATCAAAAAATCGATGAATTGCCTCGTGATGATGATAAACTCTTTACAATTCGGTTAATGAATTTGTTAACCCGCCAAATTCTTAAAAGTAAAAAATCAGATAAGATGCTTACGGGGTCGGTGGCCATAATGATCTTAGCTAAAATTTATATTGAAATTTATGGCGGGCGTAATTCAATGGTTCGAGCCATCAAGTTAAAACAATTATTAAAAGAACGAGAATTTGCTATAGATGATAAAAGAGGAAAACTAAATGAGCAAATTTTAGCAATTGTGCAAGAAGATTTAAAGGCAATAATGAGAAGAGTTATGACCATAAGATCGATCATCCCTATATTGACGCTCAAAGGATATTATATTAAAACATTTGATATATCTAAAAAGGATTATCCGGAATTATTTGTTGATATGTTCGAAGATGTCAGTCCACTAAACGATATCGGAAAGGAATTTCTCGAATACATCAGGCGTTTAAATACTTTAGGAAATTTAAGTGCCTTATATTATTATATTGATTCGGTTCGCAACTTTAATAAAAATTATCTTAAAGAATCAGAAGAAACTCCCCTCGATGCTGTTAAAAACCGAGATTTACTAAAGGAATTCTTTGAAATGTTATTTGATTTGTATGATAATTTAGAATTGACCAGATTCTATGATAATAAAATTACGATAGCTGATCGCTTAGTATTCATTTATATCCTCAAGTATTTGTATGAACCGCTTCAAAAAACTTTTGAGCTTATTGAAAACTTCCTTGAAGAGCATAAAGAGTTTATAAAAGTGAAATCATTGGAATTCTTTCTTAGCAAATTAAAACGAAGAGAATATACAATGAATATCGAACAATTACATCAAGATATTCAAAGTTCGGTCTCAGAAGGAGAATCAGAAGATTCAGAAAAAATGATAAGGCTTAAAAGTATGCTCGATCAACAAAAATCCGATATGTTAAAATTCAGCTTGATGGATGACCTTATAATCGAAGCAAATAAATGTATGCCAATCATAGATTCAAGAATATTGTTTGCAAAAGAATTGCTAACTTTCACAGAAATCATTAAAAATATTAATCCAAATCTCCCTGCTATTTTTCCCTCATATTTTGAAAAGATTGGGGATTTTACGAATGAATTTGATAAAATTTTAGAACTGGTCAGAGGACTAAAGGAAAAGAATTTAATTTCACCAGGGGAATCATATGATATAGAAAAAGCACGAGAAATTTCGACCGAACGACTTAATAAATTTATAAGTGATCAAAATTTCATGGAACACATTGAAAGGATGCGGGAAGGATATGATAAGATTATTTTATATAAGGAAGAATTTTTAGCACATATTCCAATTGAACAACCAGATGAGGTCATTGAAGAATTCAATCCATTGGAAAAATATTTTCAAAAATATCATGAAGCTTTAACCGCTGTAAAATCAACAGAAACTCTAACTAAGTTCATGGAATCCTATCAATTTTGGACAAATAATCAAATTTTACCTGTGACCTACAATAAAGCAGAAGAAGTCTTGCTTAAGATAGTTTTTAATAGCATCCAAGAAGATATAAATCGTATTGAATAAAAAATTATACAACTAATTTTTGATAATAATCTAAGCAAGTTTGTTTTTTTTCATTTAACACGGAAGCTTTTTCTGCTTCCTTAATCTTTTTAGTTAAATAGTCTATAACTTTAACTAAATGAATATCATCAATATACTTATTTTCAAATGTAAGATAATTTTGTGTTTTATTATTACTTAAACGAATTTCGAATTCCAATTTTGCATTAATTAATCTTACATAAGACCAATTTCCACTAAATACCTCATCAAGAAAAAGCAATACCTTTTTTGTTTTAGTGAGAGTAGTGGTATTCTTAACAATTAATTCATTATCTGCATCATACACAGATATGGCGGTAAAATCACTTATATCTAGAACATTTAAGAACACATTTAGCTCATTCCTCCTAAAAACATGATGATTATTAACAAGCGAGAATTTAAAGTTAAAACCGTATTTGGTTTGTAACTTTCTAATGAGGGCATTTGCCTCTCGATTTCGTATTATTTGCTTGCTATAAAAACATAAAATTCCAAATTTTTTGTTAAATATTAATTTTATTAGAATTGGAAATATTTTTTCCTCCGATTCACTATTACCTTCAACAAAATTAAAGTAGGCTAATTCTGAATTAATAGATGGTATTGATTTACTTCCTTTATCAATATAATTAGCTACATAATAACTTTCTAAAACTTGCTGAAGAATACTACTTTTATTATAAAAACCCGATTGAAGCAAATCGTATTTCTCATTAAAGTATGCTGACTGTGTTTCTATTTTTTTTTCAATATCTTCTAATTCAGCATCAAAAAATGCATCATAGTAAATCCTTAAAGTCGGCATCGGTATCAACTAAACTCAATATTTATAAAAAAAAAACATAATTTCTTCTAGTCGAGATTATATTATGGCAGGTAATTAAAGAACCATTAGGAATATCGTAAAAAGTTTTTAGTAGAATCTAAATCAATGAAAATTCACAAGTCTAATAGGTAAAATATCACTAATGCTCCATTAAATTTAATAATTAGGAATAAATAATAATTAATAGTTGGTAAAATATCATAAGATAACCCAAATCAATTATTATGATAATATTCTTATGATTGTTCCACGTTTTAGCTTGGTAATTCAGCGTAATGATATCAAGCGATATAAGTTAGATAGAGATCTCTGATCTAAAGGCTCAGAACTATCTCAGCCGCTTTTCTTCTCAGACTTCGCAATTTGGATATTCGGACGAAATTATTAACCCAAACATATCATATCGAGAATTTTACATAACTTTTAAATATTTGAAAGAAGTAATATTAAATAATAAAGTTCAAATGAAAAATTACGAACTTTATGAAATATTATTAAAAATTATAAAGTGGAGGAATGATAAAAAATGGCAAAGAAGGTAAGATTAGCACTTCGCAAATTCTCTTTAAATTTGCCTGGAGTCCAGTTCGTAAGTTGATGAAAGACAATGGTGCTGAAATGGTTGCCAGAGATGCTGTTGATGCCTTAATTGATTATTTAGAGAAAACAGCCAAAAATGTAACCAACAAAGCCCTTGAAATGACCCGACACGCCGGAAGAAAGAAATTAACTTTAGAGGATATGGACTTGGCAATGAAATTAATCTAAGCAAGTCAAATCAAAAAAAATAATTCATAATCTTTTCTTTTTTTTCTTATTATTAGATTTCCATATGTTTATTTAAATCATTTATAAAGCTTCAATTTGGAGACTTAACTTTTTAAGATGGGAGTGTATAATGTATTATGTTAACATATCACCTTAATATAAAATCTATTGCATAAATTTTATAAAGTTAAACGTGATTGATAATTCTGACAAGGGTAGATTAAAGTATAATTACATGTATTTCTTCGAGGTGAGTGGATTTTGTCTAAAATTGAACTAAAAATAAAAGAAACACAGAAAAAATTCGAAAATATTTTTTTAAATTCACTAATTGCAATTGAAATATATGATTCTAATGGCAAATTAATCAGTGTGAATAAAACATGTTTAGAATTATTTGGTGTTCCGAGTCTTTCATACGTGAAAGGATTCGATCTGTTCAATGATCCTAATATCCCTAAAAAAGAATTGAAGAAGTTAAAGAGTGGCAATAGTATTCGTTATGAAGCTGCCTTTGATTTTGAAAAAGTTAAGAAATTAAAATTATATAAGACTTTAAAATCAGGAATTATGTATTTAGATGTACTAATTACTCCAATTTATTTTGAAAAAGGTGAAAATGTTAATAATTATTTAGTTCAAATTCAAGACATAACTGAACGTAAGAAATCAGAACTAATAATGAAATCATCTGAGGAGAAATTTAGAGAGCTTTTTAATCATATGAGTAGCGGAGTGGCAGTTTATGAAGCCATTAAGAATGGAATAGACTTTATATTCAAGGAATTCAATTTAGCTGGAGAAAAAATTGATAATATTAAAAAATCGGAGATCATTGGTAAATCTGTGCTTGAAGTATTTCCTGGAGTGAAAAAATTTGGGCTTTTTGATGTTTTTCAGAGAGTTTGGAAAACAGGGAAACCAGAATATCATCCCATTACACTTTATGAGGATGATAGAATTAAAGGGTGGCGAGAAAATTATGTATATAAACTATCCTCCGGAGAAATTGTTGCTGTTTATGATGATATAACTGAAAAAATGATTACTCTGCAAAAATTAAAAGAATCTGAAAAACATTTAAAAAAATTGAATGAGGAATTAAAGCATAAAATAGAACAGAGAATGAAAGAATTAAGGGAATCAGAAAATAAATATCGTAGAGCATATGAAAAAGCAAATTTTTACAGAGATCTATTCGCTCATGATATAAAAAACATTTTAACAGTTATGAACACCTCTGCGGACCTTTTTTCATATTATCTCGATGGTTCGGTAAAGTCTGAAGATATTATAACGGTTAAAAATAATATCAAGAAACAAGTTCAGCGAGGTGTGAAATTAATTTCTAATGTTCACAAATTAACGGAATTAGAAGAAATTCCACAATCTACTAAAAAAATAGAGATTATTCACTTTTTAAAATTTGCCATTAATTACGTAAAGAAAACATACCAAGATAAGAATATTAAGATTAAAATTGCCCCTCCTGAAAAAGTCTATTATGCCATTGCTAATGAATTTTTACAGGATATCTTTGAAAATATTATAATAAATGGTATCATGTATAATGAGAATTCTGAGATAGAGATTAATATAAAAATTTCTCAAATAAAGAGAGACGATAAAAATTTTATCAAAATAGAATTTATTGACAATGGGATTGGCATTGCAGATGAGAGAAAAGTATCGATTTTCAAAAGAAGTAGTGAATTTAAAGGAACAAAAGGTATGGGTTTAGGACTTTCCTTGGTAAAAAAAATTGTTGAAATCTTTAATGGAATGATTTGGGTAGAGGATAAAGTTAAGGGAGATTATTCTAAAGGAAGTAAATTTATTTTGCTTCTTCCTCAAGTAGATTCATCATAATATTATCAAAGGATATATACATTTTACTATTTTCTATATATTGGTTTAATTTTATCTATTATCAGCTATAACTCAATAATCGAAGGTATTTAAATAGCTTTAAATAATCTTAATTTATCATATGGATATAATAGGCTAATTTAATAGATATTTTAGATCTTTTCTTTTATTAATTAAAATGAAATATTAGAGAGAAATTTTTCCAATAGCAAATAGGTATATGATATAATGCAAGATGATAAATTTAATTCTCAAAATGAGAAAATTCTCAAATTTGTGTGCCCCGTTTGTAAAGCTGAAAAAAAATTAAGAATTTCAAAATCCATGATTAGCCAAGATAAAACTTTAACAACGGTTTCAATTCAAAAAAATGAAATTTGTGAACATCATTTTCAAGCTTTCATTGATAAGGATTTTAAAATACGAGGGTATCAAAAAGTTGATTTTGAGATAGAGACCAAAAAAAGGCTCCCAAGAGGTGAATATATCATGAAGGTTATAATTATCGGTGATTATGAAGTCGGTAAAACAGCCATTACAAGAAGATATATTGATAATACTTTTGATTTCGGGTATATACCAACGGTTCAGCTAAAAATATCGACTAAAAAACTAGATTTTGAAGATACGCATGTAAAGCTTGTGATTTGGGACGTTGGAGGTCAAGTTACCTATATGTCACCATATAGAAAAGATTTTTATGAAGGAGCTCAATCGGCCATTATTGTAGTGGACAGGACCAGACCGAAAACTCTAGAAAACGCTGAAAAGTGGTATAAGGATTCTAGTAGAGCAGTTTCAAAGAAAATTCCATATATTTTAGTTGGAAATAAATCAGATTTAGTAGAAGAAATTGTAATAGACGAACAGGATTTACAACTTGAAGCTGAAAAACTTGATATGCATTATTTTATAACATCAGCCAAAACAGGTCAAAATGTAAATGATTTATTTACTAATTTGACTTATCTCTTTCTCGAT
>JBHLNT010000015.1:0-45606 GCA_048941265.1 Promethearchaeota archaeon | reverse complement strand
TTTTTCACAATATTTTTGATCTCTATATTTTATCTTCTTACCACATTCTGGACAGTTCAATTAAAAATCACGCATTAAGGATCAATGAAAAAAGCCATAATTTATTAATATCAGCCTTTTTTTATAAAAATTTTTTATAATAATCTAAAATTATAAAGAGTTACATTTAATATATTTGAAAATGTTATAATAGAAAAAAAGTATAATTTAATAAAGAGATTAAATCAAAATTTCAATCAGAAAATGACTAGCATACCAAGACTTTTAAAATTAAAAGATTATATAACGCTTTCTGGAACAACTATGGGATTACTCGCGCTAATCTGCGCTGTTATTGGCAACCGATCCTTTCTATCTTTGGGATTTTTTTTCGTAGCAATTTCTCTTGGCACTGATTTACTGGATGGCTATGTTGCTCGTAAAACAGGCACTGTTAATAAATTCGGGATTGAATTAGACTCTCTAAGTGATTCATTAACGTTTGGGATAGCCCCTTCTGTATTGGCGTTTCAAGCTTTTAAAACAGGAAGTTTTTATGATATAATTCTTATCATTGGTTGTATTTGTTTTGCATTAGGCGCGATACTTAGATTGGCGCGATTTAATATCACAACTGAAGATACTCCTGGCTATGTAGGAGTTCCAACACCCCTCTCTGCTTTATTATTAATAGTTTTTTATTGCGCCAATTACTTTTATGCCTTCGCTTTAGGCGGAATAGAACATCCATTTCCAGAGGTATCTCTATACCTAATTCCTTTTTTAATGATACTAATAGGGTGGTTTAACATCACAACTCATATTAGATTCGGTGAAAAAGACAAGAAAGTGTATATTATTGTGCTTATACTTGCTCCTCTTGGAACCATATTCGCAATAATTGGAGCTATGAATCCCGATTTTACAGTTTCAATGATTATGAGTATTATTTCTCTGGGGGGTTTCTTTCTTTTACTGATCTTTATAATCTCGGGATTTTTTAATAAGTTTGAACAAACAAAAGAGTCAAATTAAAATAATCTTTGTTTCCATTCCTCTATTGCGTCGAAAATCTCCATTTTTTCCATCTCATCCAAAAGAGTATCTCGTTCTTTGTGTTTATTAATCATACTTCTTACACTATGGAGGGTTACTGAGAATCCTTTACGTTCTAAGATAATATCTGAGACGTCTTGCAATTCTTTACTAAAGACTTCACCCGTAATGACGTTCAATTTGGAAAGCAACATATTGAATGCTGTATTTATCATCATACCTGCTTGATCACCTGCTTTGGGGTGAATTTTTGATATGAATCCACTACTTATTTGAGTTTGAATTGTAGACTCAATTTTTTCAGGGGTAACAGGCACCTCTTTTGAAATAACTGTTTGTGGTTCGACATTTGCTGTAACATGCTGAATTTCAGTTTTTATTTGTTGTTTGACTGGAGTAACTGAGATTACTTTTTCGGGAGGCAATTGTTTTTCAAATGGACTAGGGATTGACTTTATTTCCTTAACAGCATGCCCATAATCAGGTTCAGCAGCCACCCAAACTGCATTTATTATTCGAGATAAAACACTAATTAATGGTCTATAATTACTCCCAATCCCTGCAATATCATTTAAGACATCTTTCGACTCAGTATTAAGAACATTGATATTAATATGGCTATCATCTCCGCTCATTGCTATAATATTCTCATTTTTTAGAGCCCTATATTCTATATTTTTAATTGTCTTAAAACTCTTTACTATGCTATTTGTATGGGGATCAGAGGAAACGATCTTTACTTTTAAGTTTTCGGGGATATTTTGAAATAGGTCTAAATTTAGATAATTTTCTATCTTGGGAAGGATAATAATAATATTGTTTTTAGAGTTAGAAATTAAATTCACTATTTCCTCATTAATTTTAACCTTAGAATTAATTAACCAAACATTATCTATTCCTCTTTTATATGAAAGAAGATTTTTTTCAAGAAATTGTCTCATAATGTTTTCTATAGGCTCACTTAGGCCTGAAACCTGATTCATGGAGTCTTTTACAATTTCATTAGCATTTTCTAAAATGTATTTTTCTACTTTATGCAAATTTTCTACAAGATTTTCTTGATCTTCTTTAATAGATTTTTGAATTTGATTTAAAGTTTTTTCCAATTTGCTAAGGATATTTAAGAATAATAAATTAAGGTCATTTCCAGATTGGATTGCATTATTAACTAAATTATTAACGGGATCAATTATTTTAATGTTAATTGATTCCTCAAAATCTTGAAATTCTTTTTTAATTAATTCTTCAGTATTTGAGATAAATTCTGCCAATACTTTTCGAATTTCATCTTTAAACAAATTTTCAATAACGACTAATACTCCTTCTTCTTTTTTCTTAAGTTCCAATGATTTTATATTATCAATTAAAACAGACTTTATTCTTGTCAGATTATGAATTAATCCTGAAAATTGAGTTTGGGTAAGTTCTGTAACTTTTTCTTGGAGTTTAGATCTCGTAAGTCTAAAGTTTGATAAAGTTTTTTTTAGATTTGATTTGATTTTTTCAAAATCTTCAAAAATGTCTTTAGAGTCTTGTTTTTGAATTAAGAAATCTTCCAAAACATCTTTCTTAATCTCATTAAAACTCGTGAGTAGGGCTTTTAATTCGAGATTATCGTTTTTAGAAAAAATTTGACTTAAAGAATTTGATAATAAGCCTGAAACCGCATCTTGTATGTTAGTTAAATTCGCATGAATATTTGAATAATAATTTAAAATTGGTGTAAATGGTGGAATTGCTATATAATGCAGAAGAACTCCTTTTTTTTGGGGAACGATTTGAATTAGTAAATCCGTCTCAGTTAATTCATTTATGATACTCGAAAAATCCTCGGCTGATAAATTAGGTAATAAGGCGTATAATTCATAGTACGTTAAAGGAGGCCTCCCTAAACTCTCCTTATAGATTTTGATGGCATCCTCGCTAAGCTGAAGAGCTTTTAAAAAATCGTCCATATAATTTCACTTAATTTGATTTCTTCAAGAATACTATAAGTTCTTTTTTAATTAATATTTTTATATATATTAATTATTTTTTAATGTTTGTAAGATAAAAAATATTTAATGAGGTATCTATTGAATGGGAACTACTTACGAGGATGTATTCTTTTATTTAGATCTTACAAAGAACATGCTTAAAAAAAAAGACATTATAAAATTTTTGAAGCTTTATATTCAAGAGAAAAATAAAATCAATATTAAGGGACATTACGGCATTTTAATATTCCAGGATGAGGGAAATCCGATCTTTATGAAAGATAAAAAGGATTCAGAAATAATCATTAAGGCTATTGAAGAAAATTGGCAATATCGATTAAAGAAAAGTTTGCTAGAATCCGGATTATTCTATATTTGTAGCTACATTGCAGAAACCATTAGAAAGAAGTCTAAATTCAACAGAATCATTATAATAACTGATACTCCAAGCGATCTTGCCGAGGATTATCAAGAAGCTTTATTTGAATTGGTTTCAAAGATTAAAATTTTTCCTACTTTCATAGACATTATTCGAGTTGCTGAAACTGGTCAGAGGTTTTTTAAAGATGATGTCAAATTGAACATTTTAGCAAGTGATACTAAGGGAGGAATGTTTTATATTCAAGATAAAAAAGAATTGCAAGAAATTAGTGGAAAACTTGTAAAAAACAAACAACTAGTATCCACATTCACAGACAAACCAGATCAGTTAAAAATAAGCAGAGATGATTATTTATTTTATAATAACCTAGCAAAATCATTGAAAGCCCCTCAATCATGGGAAAATTTAAAATGTTCTTTTTGTCAAGATAGAGTATGCCCTGTTTGTACAGATATATATGATGTTCCTCACCTGTGCGAAGAATGTGGAGCAGCTTTTCATAATTGCTGTGTATTGAATTATGTTATTACCCATAATATTGGTATTCCTCACATTTTTCGATGTCCGTCATGTGATATCCTTTTAAAAATCAAAGAAGATGAAATTGTTGAGATTTCATCTGAAGTAATGGATGAATCTGAAGTCATTTCTGTTAGGGATTATCTCGAAAAAGATGAATTCGATGATAGTCATAAAGGACAAGAAATCATAAAGTTGGATGATTCCACACCCGTACCTAAAGATTCCCAAAAAGAAGAATCAAAAAAAGCTAAGAAAAAAGAAGTATATATTGGTGGTTATTTTGGAGCAGTTTTTACAGTGAAAAAAGTTGGAGATAAATTAGTATATGAAAGAACTTCAAAGAAAACATTAACTCAAGCTGAGAAAAATTATAAAAATTTGCAGTCAATTAATTATTGGAATCCTTCTAACAATCAAAATTCTAAAAAAAGTAAAATAAAGATATGTCCTCTTTGTGGTAATTCAATCAGTTTTGATGCAAAGAAATGTGCGCAATGTGGACATGATTTTTAAAACAAATTTTTAGTAAATTATCATAAACCATCAATACTTACGTTGAAAAATTTTATATGTTCTATTATTGATTTGATTATTAAATTTTATAATATCTCATAAAATCTGTATAAATAGTGAGATTTTCGGTCTTTTATTGAATTAAATTGACTAATAGCTAGAAAATTTTTTAAATATATTTAACCATTAGTTTATAAACAATATTTAATGTCATTAGTTACCAACAGGGAACTTCTAATAGTGCATTATTAAATGTTAATAAGGGTTGTTTAAAACTCACCAATAAAAAATAAAGAAAATTTATTGGGTAATTAAGAATGAAAAAGATGTTAATAAGAAAAATTTCATTAATTTTTATATTATTAATTTTAGGAAATCTTATAACAGCTCTCTTAATATCTAATTATTCAGTTCCTAAAATAGAATCATCTGAACAAGTTATTTCAATTACTCCTGATAGAGAATTTCCAAGCATTCGCTCATCAATTATTAATTATTCTAACGTTTCTGTGATTTCTGATGGATATAATAATGAATATTGGAATACTAAAGAAAGTTTTTATCCTGAGATTGCTATAGATGGGTCTAATATTATCCATGCAGTCTGGCAAGATCAAACACCTGGTATATGGGGTGAGGGAGGACTTACAGATCCCGAAATTATGTATGCAAATTACACAGAAGGAGTAGGATGGTCAAATGCTACTGTAATTTCTGATGGTTACAAAGGCGAATTTTGGAATACGGGAATTAGTGTATTTCCAAATATTGCAATAGATGGTGCTAATAACCTTCATGTCATATGGTATGATAATACAGAAGGTATATGGGGTGGTGGTGATCAAGATTTCGAGATTATGTATGTAAACTATACTAATGGAGCAGGTTGGTCTAATGCTACAGTGATTTCTGATGGATATAAGGGAGAATACTGGAATACTGGAAATAGCAAACATCCACAAATTGCTGTAGATGGTGTTAATAACCTTCACGTAGTATGGCAAGATGATACTAATGGTAAATGGGGTACGGATACAGAAATTATGTATGTAAACTATACTAATGGAGCAGGTTGGTCTAACGCTACAGTGATTTCTGATGGATATAAGGGTGAATACTGGAATACTGGAAATAGCGAACATCCAGTAGTTGCTGTAGATGGTGCTAATAATCTTCACATAGTTTGGGAAGATAATACAGAAGGAATATGGGGTGGTAATACTGATATTGAAATTATGTATACTAATTTTACAGTTGCTACAAATCAATGGTCCAATGCAACTGTTATTTCCGATGGATATGATAATGGATTTTGGAATACAGGGAAAAGTTTTAATCCTGATATTATCTTGGATGGCTTAAATAATCCTCATGTAGTCTGGCAAGATGACACTCCGGGTATATGGGGAGGAGGTACTTCAGATAGTGAGATTATGTATGCTTATTACATACCAGCAATAGATCAATGGTCTAACGCTACCATTATTTCTGATGGATATAATGATGAATACTGGAATACTGCTTCCAGCGATAATCCTCAAATAGCTGTTGATGGCTCGAACGACTTTCATGTTGTATGGCATGATTATACAAGTGGTAAATGGGGTATAGATTCTGAAATAATGTACGCTAACTACACTGAAGGATTAGGATGGTCGAACGTAATTGTGATTTCTGATGGACATGAAGGTGAATATTGGAATTCAGGAAATAGTTTGTATCCTGATATAGCAATTAATGGTGCTAACAATCTTCACATAGTTTGGCAAGATAGAACAGATGGTATATGGAGGGAAGACTTTTCAGATTCTGAAATCATGTACTGTAAAGTTACACTGTTAGATCAGTTTATTAAAGAATTTAAAAATGCATCTGTAATTTCTGATGGATTTCAAGATATTTGGGATTGGAATAATGATGAGAGCTGTAGCCCTGAGATTGCTGTAGATGGCTCTAACACTCTTCATGCTGTCTGGCAAGACGGTACCGATGGTATATGGGGTACTGATACCGAAATTATGTATGCGAAATA
This sequence comes from Promethearchaeota archaeon, assembly GCA_048941265.1. Taxonomy (GTDB): domain Archaea; phylum Asgardarchaeota; class Lokiarchaeia; order Sigyniarchaeales; family SOKP01; genus LW40-45. Next base: position 39,146 of record JBHLNT010000015.1, on the reverse strand, counting down.
CACAGAAGGAGTAGGATGGTCAAATGCTACTGTAATTTCTGATGGATATGGTGGAGATTGGGGGTGGAATAATGAATCAAGTCAAAATCCTGATATTGCAATAGATGGTTTTAATAATCTTCACGTAGTTTGGCAAGATGAAACTGAGGGGATATGGTCTGATAGCGTTAATGATGATGAAATTATGTATGTTAAATACACAGCAGCAACAGGTCAGTGGTCAAATGCTACAGTGATTTCTGACGGATATAATGCTAAATATTGGAATGACAGGAACAGTTGGCAACCCAAAATAGCTGTAGATGGTTTAAATCACATTCACGTAGTCTGGCAAGATTATACTGATGGAGTATGGGGTACTGATACTGAAATTATGTATGTTAAATATATTACTGGAGTAGGTTGGTCAAATGCTACAGTGATTTCTGATGGTTACAATAATGCATGGGGCTGGAATTTCGGTAGCAGTGGGAGTCCTGACATTGCTGTGGATGGCTCTAACAACCTTCACATTGTTTGGCAAGACGAAACGGAGGGGATATGGGGAGGTAGTGCTTCAGATGTTGAGATTATGTATGCGAATTACACCATAGGAGTTGGATGGTCAAACGCTACGGTTATTTCTGATGGATATAATAATGCATGGGGCTGGAATACAGAAGATAGTTATAACCCTAAGATCGTTGTGGATGGCTCTAATAATCTTCATGTAGTTTGGGAAGATAATTCAAATGGTATATGGAGTTTTGATATTGAGATTATGTATGCGAATTACACTATAGGAGTTGGATGGTCAAACGCTACGGTTATTTCTGATGGATATAATAATGCATGGGGCTGGAATACAGAAGATAGCTTTTATCCTGAGATTGCTGTGGATGGCTCTAATAACCTTCATATAGTCTGGCAAGATGACACTGATGGAGTATGGGGTACTGATACTGAAATTATGTATTTAAGAAGTAAATTTATTCCAATAAAAGAGTTAAGTTCAAAACAAGAAATGGATGGAAGTTCTAATGGCGGAGATGATGGAAAAGATAAAATATTGTTCGAAACCGAGATTTTTATAATAATGATTATTATCCTAATAACCATCGCTGTAGTCATACTTTCTGGAGTGGTTTATTCTGCAAAAATTAGGAAAAAAAAAATACAGAGTGGCTCAATAGGAAAAAAATCAAAACTGAAACCTTTAGAAAGTAAGGTCCTTATAAAACCCCTAAAAGTTCTAAAAGAAAAAGAATTTCATAAAATGAAGAAATCAGCAACAACAACCCCAACATTAACAACTACAGCAGTACCATCAGAAATAGAAAAAGAGGAATTGAAAAAGACTGAATCAGAAGTCGATATCGAGGATAGAAAAATTCTATGTATCGTCCATAAAGGTTTAATTGAAGGTGCAAATTACTTATGCCCAAAATGTAATGCATTTTATTGCGTTAGGTGTGCTAAAGCTTTGAAAAAAAAAGGAGAAAAGTGTTGGGTGTGTGATAGTGAGATTAAAATATAAGTTAATTTGTTTTCATCTCATTATTTTTATCTTTAAATAGTAATAATCTAATTATTTTTCAAATCTTAAAATTTATATAGAAATTCCATTATTTCTTTTTTATATTAGAAGTGTAAAATATAGGAAAAATAAAATACAGAGTGGTTCAATAGGAAAGAAATTAAAATTTATATAGAAATTACATTAGAATTGTAAAACTTAAAGAAGTTCATTACTTTAAAAAAATAATTATAATGACAGGAAATTCCATCACTTCGGAAGAAGTTATCTTTTGTATAGACTTAACTACTGAATTTATTGAAAAAGAGATATTAATTAACACAATAAAAAAATTTGTAGAAGAGAAACTCAATTTAGTTGATTCCAGTTTTGGTATTGTAATTTTTCAAGAAGATGATAACCCAATATCTTTATATGATGAAAAGGATTCTAATTCAATTATAAAAATCATTGATGAGAAATGGGATACTAGACCAAAAAGTTCAAGCTACATTGAAAATGCTTTATTTGAGATTTTATCATATATTTTTAGAAAAAGTCGCGAAATTAAGAAAGTTTATCGAGTAATCGTTATCTCTGATACCCCTAGCGAGAAATCTGAAGAATATCATAATGCTTTATACGATTTAATCATTAAATCAAAGAATTTAGATTTTTTAACGATTATTGATGTTATTCGTTTAGGGGAAAGAACTAATTATCTCGATGAAGTTAAGTTAAAAGTAATTACTAGTGAAACTCAGGGAGGGACATTTCTTTGCAATAGTTTTCTGCAATTTAAGGATGTACTTAGCTCCTTAATTAAAAGTAAGAGAGAATTTAATATTATCCGCCCAGACCCAAGACAACAACAATATTTAAAAGAGGATAAGTCTTTCTACGAAAAGTTAGCAGTTGATTTAATAAGCCTTTCACCAGATGATGAAGAAATTTGCTCAATATGCTCGTTAGAAGTTTGTCCTGTATGTGGAGCATTTTCTGATGAGATTAAAAAATGTTTCAATTGCGGTTCTAAGTTTCACGGATGTGAAATTGCAAAATATGCAATTTCCAATAATTTTGGATATAACCACATATTTAGATGCCCACAGTGTCAGACACTTTTAAAGCTCGATGAGGAGTATGTAAACTTAGTCTATGAGGAAGAATTTGGAGAACCACCAGTAATTAAAGTTCAAGAGATATCGGAGATAGCACCTCTTGAAATTCGAAAAACAGTTAATGAACTTGAGCTAATACCTCAAGAGAGAGAAGATAATATACATCAAATCAAAGAAGAACAATATATTGAGGAACCCATACCTCAGGAATATCCGGTTGAAGAAATCTATGAAAAAGAGGACGAAATTGAAGAAAAGTTTGAAAAAATAGAGATTACTCCATCAACTCCAAGTCCCCCATCACTAATAACCAAACCACCCCCTCCAAGTCCCCCAATTATGAAAAAAGTAAGAGTTGGAGGATATTTTGGACAAGAAATTGCTGTAAATGAGGATCTAAAAAGTCGCAAAAAAATAATTAAAGACCTACCAGAATCCCGGATTTTAGCAGAAAAAAAATCAATTACTGAACTAAAACCTCCGAAAAAAAGGACTACTATAAAAATGTGTGTTATTTGTGGTTGTACTGTTTCAAATGTAATTGTTTGTCCTAATTGCGGAGCAAAAATTACCTAATTTATAATAACAGTCTTTTAATATGAATCTCGTTCATTTATAACTTAGTTTAAAGAACAATTAAAAATAAAAAAGCATTTAACTCAATTAATGAGTGAAAAGAAAAATCAAGATCTTGAAGATCTTCAAATTCAAAAACCAGAAGATTCACCAATTGAATTAACCAAGAAACAAGTTATTTTATATTCTGCGATAATTGCAATAACAATAACTATTTGCATCATAGCTATGATTGGAATTAATTTATTTGCTCTGTTGATTATTATTGGGGTTGTGTTAGTTTATGTTTATTTTGATAATGACATCAGAAAGGGAGATTCCACTGATATTTTAAATAATAATACCGAAAATGAAAAATCATAATTTGAAATTGAAGTTTAATTTTATTTCTAATACTTTATTACTTATATGAGAAAAGACTTTATAAGAACTAAAACAATAGTTTTATAATTGGCTGTCTATAATATTATATGAAAATTCGATTTAATAAATTTAAGAAATGCATTTAAATCCGGAATCAATTTATAGGAATTATAAGAACAAGGCATTAGATAAACGTTCAGCTTCAAATCTCTTAATTACTATCATTGAAAACAGTAGCGATGAATTATTAAGAATAAAATGTCTAAAGCTTTTGCAAGGAATTAGAGATACTGATCCTAAAGTATTTAAATTATTAGAAAGTTTGTTAATTTCAGACTTAAATAAGTCAATCAGAATTGCTGCATTTGAAGCACTACAAATCTTTTCTTTAAAAGCAATCAATCCAATTAAATATGCGATTAAAAGAGAAAAAGATCAATTCTTAATTAATTTAATAGAATTTTTAGCAAAGATTGACCCTTTTATATGTAAACAAATAATTATTAAAAAAATTAAAAAACTAGGTATAAATTGTTTTGAAAATTCCTTAGATGAGGTAAAAATAGAAACTTTAAGTCTTAAAAGTTTAAAAAACAGTTTTTTTAATCATATTTTTTTCACCTCCTTAGAAAATCTTTATTTCCACAGGCGTAAGATTCCATTCGCCGTCGATTTGTTTTATCTGGATTAAAAATATTTATTTTAAATGGAACTTATAAGGTAATTCAATAGTAATTTTGCTATCCAAATGGAAGTTTTTGCAAATGCTGTCATGAGTAATGAGGAACCTAAAGCGACTGGTTTGGATGGGCTAAATGCATTATAGGTTTTACATTCTGCCTATAAGAGTTTTGAAACAAAAAAATTAGTAAAAATAAAAGATTGAAATTATGTCTTTCACTTTTTTAATTATTAAAAAGTAAAGAACTATGGCTTGATATGCCTTATCTTGAGATAGATCTTAAGAAAATTTTATATAACGCGACAATTTTAAAGAAATCTTTAGAATCCAAAAATATTTCCATTATTGGGGTTACAAAAGTTACATTAGGAAATCCTCCTATCGCAAAAACATTAATAGAAGCAGGTATAAACTATCTTGGAGATTCTAGAATAGGAAATATTATTCGAATGAAAGAAGCAGGTGTTAACGCTAAATTTGTATTAATTAGAAATCCCTCTCTTAGAGAAATCCCTCTTGTTATTAGATATACTGATATTAGTCTAAATACTGAACTTAAAACAATAGAAAAGCTTTCGGAAGAAGCCCTACAACAAAATAAAATCCATGGAGTGATCCTCATGGTGGAAATGGGGGATTTACGTGAAGGGATAATGCCAAAAGACCTTGAAAATTTTGTTGGAAATGTACTCAAATTAAAAAATATTGAGTTATTAGGCATTGGAACAAATCTTAAATGCTTTGCTGGAGTAATACCCGATGAAAATAATATGAACGAATTCTCTGAAATTGCTGGGAAAATTCAAGAAAATTTTGGATTGAAGTTTCAATTTATTTCGGGAGGGAACTCGGCTAATTATAATTGGATAATGTCTACTAACGAAAAAGGATTAATCAACAATCTAAGGATTGGAACGATCATATTATTAGGAGTAGAGGGAATTAAAGAGGAACCAATCCCTAAGTATTATCAAGATGCATTTACGTTCGTGGCAGAAATCGTAGAAATAAAGAAAAAACCCTTATATCCGAAAGGAACATTTACTACGAACGCATTTGGAGAACCGTCAATTTTCCAAAATAAAGATAAATCAAAAGAAGGTTATAGAAATCATGCGCTTCTCAATGCGGGAAGGCAGGATGTGCAAGAAAAAGGATTATCCCCTAAGAACAAAATAGAAATATTGAGTGCTTCGAGCGATTATATAATTGTCGATTTAAGAAACTGTGATTTTAAAATAGGTGATGAGCTGCGATTTAACGTAAATTATGAAGCGCTTCTGGGCGCAATGACAAGCCCGTTTATTACAAAAGTATTCACTTGAATTATCTAAATTTCTTTTCGAATACAACTCTCTGAAAATTAAAATTTTTAAAAAAAAATTAATTAAAGGATATAAAAAAATTAAACTCCTGAGGTTCGCTTTTCCTCTTTTTCTTTTTTTTTCTGATATTTCCAAAATAAAATTCCGATAAAGCCGGATATTACCGCAGATACGATACCTCCAACTATAGGAATAATAAGTCCTTCCCTTATTAAGTCGTCTATAAAAGTGTCTTGAGATTTGTCGTCGTCGTCATCGTTGTCGCCCTCTCCAACAACAATTATCGGGTCCCTTGTTATTGTAACGATTACTGAGCCGTTCATACCAAACTGATTCTGGTCGTCATAATACTCAATCGTATAGTTGAAAGATCCTGTCGCAATACGGTTAATTGGAACACCTAGATTAGTATCATTTTTATCCACCCATGATGTCCAGTCTATCCATAGATAAATATCCCCAGCGGTATTGTTCGCCCAAACGCGATATTGGCCTCCACCACCGTCATCAGATAATCTCCAGTTAATTTTATGAGATCCACTGAGGGTCGTATTTACAGGTGCTGGATTGATTGATACAGGAATATCGTTTTTCATTCGCTGAGCTAATATATCCATCAATGTTGTACTCCCTGAGTTATTTTGCCATGTAATTATTGCACCTCCAGATCCATCTTTACATATTCGGGGTTCTTCTTGGCTATTGTATTCGTTGCTAATTATCTCACCATTAAAAGCCCATTTAGTAACTCCGGTTGAGCTGATTCTCTGAGCATAAATATCAGAGTCTGATCCACTACTGTTTAACCATGTAATAATCGCACCGCTTCCCTCATCACTAGTTAGTTGAGGCATACTTTGAGTACCTTCTGCCACACATACTTCTTCACCATTTTCAGTCCAATCTGTACTCCCTTCCGAATTAATTCGTAGGGCATAAATATCTTTACCTGTAGAAAATATATTTCTCATATCATCCCATACTATAATCGCACCACCCGCATCATCGCCACATATTTGAATATTCTCTTGATTCCAATTTTCATTGCATATTATCTCACCAGAAGTGGTCCACTCTCTACCTCCTGTTGCATTAATCCTTTGAGCATAAACGTCATAATAAGGTTGACTTCGAAAATCTTTCCAGGTAATGATCGCACCACTGGCCCCATCACTACATAATTGAGGATTTGTTTGATTATTTGTGTATGTGCATACTGCAGTACCATTAGTTGCCCACTCCATACCTCCAGTTTTATTAATTCTTTGTGCATAAATGTCTATATCACTTCCTCTATAATCCTCCCATGTTATAATCGCGCTAAACTCTCCATCACTGCATATTTGAGCGTTTTTTTGGTTATTGTTCGAATTGCATATAATTGTGCCGTTGCCTCCCCATTTTGTATGCCCACTTGAATTTATCCATTGAGCATAAATATCCATATCACTTCCTCTATAATCCTCCCATGCTATAATCGCGCCCCCATCTCCATCACTGCATAATTGGAGGTTCTCTTGATCGGAAGTTGCATTACAAATGACATTACCATTAGACATCCACAGGGGGTTGCCATCTGAATCGACCTTCTGAGCGTAAATATCTATATCACTTCCTCTATAATCCTCCCATGCTATAACCGCACCCCCGTCTCCATCACTGCATATTTGAAGGTTTGTCTGGTGATCATCAGCCGTGCATATAGGCTTACCATTCCACGTCCATTTTCTAGATCCAATAGGATCAACCCGTTGAGCATAAATATCTGTCCCAGTAGATATTAAATCTCTAAAATCTCTCCATGCTATAATCGCGCCACCCGCATCATCGCTGCATATTTGAGGATACCATTGAGCAAGGGTATATGTACATACTCCTGTACCATTGGGAGTCCAATTGGTTGAATAAGATATTTGAGGTTCCTTTCTTTTAAATGTAATTAAATCATCCTGAGGCTGAATGGATGGATGGTAAATTGCATTTGGAATTCTATTAATCGCCATCAGTAGTATAGAAATTAGTAATAAGAGTAAAAATTTTTTATTTAAATTTGTTTTTCTCAATAAATTTCGCCTACTTGAAATTAATTACACAATTGTATAGTTTTTTAGATTTATTGGATATAATTATATCAGATAATTTGAGTTAAAAATCTTACTTACAAAAATGTAAATTAGTATTTTAAAATTAGAGATTATACAAATTCAACCTCCAAATAATCGAAAAAACAACATAATTAATGTTATAATAAATTCTACTTAATAATGAATAATGGTATTGAAGATTCTAAAGAAAAGAAGGCTAGCCCCTCAATTTCCAAATTATGCATGTTAATGTCGGCGACATGTATGGGATCTGTTGGTTTATTCGTCACACTTCTTGGAAATTATCAAGTTTATACTATAGTATTATTAAGAGGTATTTTTGGGGCTTTATTTCTTACATTTTTCATGATTAAAACTCATTCGTTCTCCCGTGAATTTTTAAATGAATCTTTCAAATTACATTCGAAGCCCCTTATAATTAGTGGATTAGTTTATCCCGTTGTAATATACTTTTATTTTTATACCATTACTATCCATGGTTATGCAATAGCAGCGTTCTTATTATATACCAGTGGAATTTTTGTCCTTATTTTTATCATAATAACAAAAATGGATGATGTATCGAAAATAAGCATGCTGAGTTTTATAGTAGCATTAATAGGAGTAGCCACTATTATGGAATTTTGGAATGACCATATATTTTCTTTTGGTTTATTTACAGGACTTCTTTCAGGGTTAGCTTTAGGAATTTTTGTTTTTTATAAAAAGATAATCTATAAACAAAGAATTAGTAATAGTCAGAATCTAAAAGCGAAAGGAGATTTCGATGTTTTCCTTGCATGGTGGCATCTCCTTTTTTTAATATTTCCTTTTTTATTATTCGGAGCTGTAGAACTTCTGAAATTGACTTTTATCGATATTCTTATCGCAATGCTTTTAGGTTTAATCCCAACAGCATTGGCTTTTGCATTATATAACGCAGGAGTAAAAAATGATAAAGGGGGAAATATTATAATCTTATCTTATATTGAACCGATAGTGGCTACAATACTAACGATTCTGGTTGTTAAATCCCTATCAATCTTCACTATTATAGGTGGCGCTCTAATACTAATCGCTAACATAATGGTATTAAAATTTTCACCAGAAAGAAACCGATAAAACTTAAGAGAAAAACTTAATTGGATTTTCGTATTTACTATAGAAAAATAGAAAAAATTGACTCTATTAAATGCCCTACATTAAAATTTCCTTTGATAAAATTGTTTTTGACCCGAAGGTGCAAACATTTTGTAATAATCCCAAATTTAAATGCCCAAATTATGGTCATTCACATGCATGTCCACCTGTAGCACCGTACTTAGAAGAAAAGGTTTCGACTTTCAAAGAATTTTACCTCATGTATTATAAATTTAATTTAGATAAATATGTGAAGAATAAAAAAAAAAAATCTAAACGAAGTAAAGAGAAAATACTTAATTCTTTTTATCGGAAAAATATTTTAAGAGATCATTTAGAAGAAGAAATAAACGAGTTCCTTAGCAAATTTAACAATAAATTTGAAGAGAAGCTAGTTCTATGGGATGGATTCTGTCGAATCTGTTATAAGGAAAAAAAAAGTTGTACCTATGATAGTGGAGATCCATGTAGATACCAGCCACGCTACTCCATGGAAGCTATAGGGATAAATGTAGATCAGACGGTCAGAAATGCAAATATTGAAATGGAATGGCCGCCCATACACTATGCATATAGGTTTGGGTTGGTTTGTTTTAAATAAGCTTTTTTTTAAAAATAAGATAATTCATAAAAGTTAAAAATTGGACTCCAGTTTATTTTTTATTCACTATTTACACCTTTTATTTAAGAATAAATAAGTAAAAAATCAAAGAAGATGAGGAGTATGATTTTACAATCGTATAGTTTTAACTGGCATGATTTCGTAATTTGGTTTTTGAGCTTACCCTTAATTTATCAAATAATAGTCGGTGTAGGAATCGCCACAATAGTTATTCTTGTATTAATTGGCGTATATTATTTACTCAAAGGCATCGCTTACTTAATTTATTACATACTGAAAGGTGTGTATTATCTTATTAAAGGTATTGCAATAGGGATTTACAGATTATTGACTTGGATATATAATTTAATAATTGGAAAAAATGAGACTAATAAACAGGAACCTGAATCAACTGAACTGATAGTAGCTCAACCTGCACTAATTTCCGTGGCAAATACTATTGAACAAAACGAATCTGAACTTGTAAGATATTGTCCCGAATGTGGAATTGAATTTACTAATTCAATGATCCGTCAACTAAATAAAGATGGATACGTCTATTGCTCTTACTGTGGAAAAAAACTAGATAACCTGGTAAGCGTTGAAAGTTAAGTTACTAATTTTTTTCTTTAATTTCTTTTTTTATTAAAACAGTTTTTGAAGTAATCTTTTATATTTTTAAAAATTAATAAAAAAAATAAATAAAAATCATTTATATAAATCTAAATGTATTCTACCATCTCTAATTTCTATGATCCTGTCCGTTTTTTCAGCGATCCTGCGTTCATGAGTGATTACTATGATCGTTGTACCTAATTCATTATTTATATCTCTAAATAAGTTATAGACTTTATCTGTCGCTTCTGTATCCAAATTACCTGTAGGTTCATCAGCAAGTAATATTTTTGGATTATTCATCAGTGATCTAGCGATGGCTGTCCTTTGTTGTTGTCCTCCGCTCATTTTTGTAGCTAAATTATCCTTAATTTCTTCAATACCAATGAATCTCATCAAATCTGCAGCTTTTTCTTTTATCTCGCTTGTCACTTTTTTTCTACTGATTTCAAAAGGCATGAGTACATTCTCTAGAGCAGTGTATTCAGGTAAAAGATAATGAAATTGAAATACAAATCCAATAGTTTGATTCCTCAATATTGCTAATTCGTTTTTGGACATCTGGTCTGTTCTTTTCCCCGCAATGTATACCTCTCCCTTTGTTGGTTTGTCTAATGTACCTATTATATTCATAAGTGTTGATTTACCACTACCTGATGGACCTACAATAGAATTAACTGTTCCCTCTTTAAATTGGAGATTAATATCAAATAGCACTTGATTCGCAGCACCAGTATAATAGAATTTATCAATGTGTTTAAGTTCAACGATATAGTCATATTTTTCTTTTTCTTTGATTTGCTCATTAATTTTTACTTTCACTACGCTATTCGCCATATTTATTCACCTCTGATAATATCAATAGGATCTAATTTAGATGATTTAATTGCCGGACTAAGTGCTGCAATAACAGAAGAAATAATAATTATAGTGGCTGAAATTGAAATAAATATCGGATCATAATTAATTACAATAAAATCACTTGGAGATGCTTGTGTAAAACCCCATAAGAAGAAGATTCCTAAACAAATCCCACCAATAGCCCCTGCAATTCCTAAAAATAAACCTTGAAATATAAATATTAAACTGGCAGTTCTATTATTTATACCCATTGCTTTCAAGATACCCAGTTGCCGCTGTTTCTGAACTACAGAGATAGCTAAAACAGAATCAATTCCTATCACAACTGAAATCAATACAAACGATTGGATGAAATAGCTGGATAAACTTTGACTTTGTAGACCATTTAATAAATTCTCGTTCTCATCAATCCAATTAGTTATTTTTAGATTTTTATCTTTTAGGTCTAATTTATCATCTATTTTATCAGCAATTTCGTCAGCTTCATAAAGTAAATCTTCTTGAACCTGCATTTCTATCGAGGTAACTGTGTCACTTGTATTATACATAGTTTGTACAGAATCTAATGTTGTTATTATCCATAGTGAATTTATTGAGCCAGTACCAAGATCAAAAAATCCTACAATTTCAAAAGTTCTATTTAAAGCTATTGTGGTGTTTCTAAATGTAATAAATCCGAATATTGTTAATCTATCTCCCTCATCAAGCTCTAATTCATCATTCAATTCATTTCCTATAATAGCCTCAAAATCATCATCAGGTTCTTCCCCTTCATAAATTCTTTCAGCAATATTATAGATTTTATCTGCATCTTCAAATTCAAATCCTCGGAGTAGTACATTTTTAGATTCTGTTCCTATTAGGACTGTGCCAACTTGATCATTTGCAACAGATATTACAGTTAATTCGTCAAAATCTTCGAGATCTTCAACAATATCGTCATAACCTTCAATAAGAGGATCATCATTATCAGATAAGATTGTTATTTGAGAAGAATTTCCGATATAATTATTTAATAAACTCGATTGTAAGCTATTAAGCAGAATCCCAACAAATATTTGAACAGAAACTCCAATTGAAATACCAATCACAATTAAAAGTGTTTGCCATTTACCCCTTCTTAAGAATCTTAATGCAATTCTCAATGGTAAGCTCATTTTTCATCCCTCCTTCGCCAGATTCTCAATCTCTTCAAAATCTTTTATCAAAATGTCAGCACCAATCTTCTTATAATTTTCAGGATTGTTTTGGAATGCAGAACCTCCAACTATTATTTTCCCATCAAATTCAGTATGTTTTTTTATTAAAGAAATTGCTTTTTCAGCTTCTACCAATGTGAAATAATTAGTAACACATATTCCAATATACTTTGGTTTGAGAGAATTTATCGCATCACGGATTTCTTCTCTTGGGGTGTTAGCACCGACAAATACGGCATCAAATCCATTAAGAACAAAAATATCTGCAATCATCCTTGCTCCGACTTCATGATATTCCTCTGCAGGACACCCGATGAATACTTTTTGATTTAAAATTTTAATATTTTTTTCTCTTCTTTCCTTTAAAATATATGGATAACATAATTCGATTAAAGTTCTCACTATTGAAGTTCTGACGTGTTCTTTCCAGATGCAAAGTTTTTCTTCTTCAACATCACAGTAAAATCTATTCAAGGTTGGTTCTAAGATTTCTTTATAAAGAGTCGGAACATCAAGTTCTTTATTATCTAATTTCGCAAGTACAAATTCTACGCATTTCTCCTTATCTTCTTTATCAATATATTCTAAGAATTCATTATATAATGGATCCATTTTTAATTTTGTCTCATAATTTTAATTTTTTATTAAATTGGACTAATCTAGAACAATATGAGGATATTTTTTAGTGATGTCTTTATAAATTAAAGATATTTACTAGCATCTTGTTATAACCTCAAAATTGAAAAGTAAAATATTCTTTGAAATTATAAAATTTGAGATCTGAAACATTTAATCAAGTAGAATTCTTGAGAAATTTTTATTATTTATAGCTTCTTTAGAAGAAATTAATTCAATTAATTCTAAAATTAAATATTTAATGAAAATTATTGCCTTTTTATTAAATCCAACTATAGATCAAATTTTTGAGATTAATAATTTTTATGTTGGGGGTACTTTCAAAGTTAATGAGAGTATAATATATCCTGTTGGAAAGGCTATATCATTCGCTATAGGTATTCGTGAATTAACTGATGATAATAACATAATGAAAATAATAGCATTAATTGGACGCGAAGAAATCTCCCTATATTCTAATTTTATAATTAAAAAAGGTATTGATTTTAAATTTATAGAAGTAGATGGCAAAACTCGTTCGAATAAAACGATAAATGATCCTATAAGAGGTACTACTACTCACATTAGAGAAAAAGGATTTAATGTATCAAGCAAGGAATTACAATTTTTCATAGAAGCTACAAAAAATAATGTCATTCCAGGAGATTTATGCATTTTTTCGGGATCACTTCCACCAAATCTTAGCGATGATATTTATTTTAAACTAATAATGATTTGCAAAGAGATTGACGCTTTAACTGTGTTAGACACTAGCGGGCGCGCTTTAATAAATGGAGTTAAAGCAAATCCTCATATCATTAAACCTAATCTATTTGAACTTTCTCAAATTTTAAACGAGCCAAATCTGAACGAACTTGATTTTTCTGACAAAATTGAAACAAGTAGGGAGATAGTTAGAAAAGCAAAAGTGTTGTTAAATAATGGTTTAAAAATCATTTTAATCACCTTAGGAGAGAAGGGAGCAATATGTCTAACAAATGATACAATGCTTTATGGGAATGTTGAAATTGATGATATTGTCGATACTGTTGGATCTGGTGATGCATTCTTAGCAGGATTTATATTAGGGTATTTTCACAAAAAGGATCTAACTGAATGTTTTAAGTTAGCAATTGCATGTGGAGCTGCTAATACTTTAATTTCAGGACCTGGAATCTTTAATAGTAAAGACGTAAAAAGAATTTTAAAAAAAGTTAAGATATTTAATTTGATTTAAAAAATATTCTCATCTAGTATAATTGTATCCTCTCTATCTGGACCTATTGAAATAATGGCAATTTTTGTTTCTAATTCTTTTTCAATCGCATCAATATAGGTTTTCATGGTATCTGGTAGTTCATCAAACCCTTTTTTCGCAATTCTTGACCATTCCTTGCTTGACCTTGGCTCCCAACCCTCGAACTCCCTATAGATTGGTGTGCATTTTTCAATAATTTCAGATTGAATTGGCCAACTTTCAAGGATTCTACCGTCTAATTCATATCCAGTACACATTTTTATTGGGTTAATCCCTTCCAAAACATCTAAAAGAGTAATGATCAACTTATCGATCCCATTAATCATTATTCCATATTTAATATTAAATAGATCAATCCAACCAATTCTTCTCGGTCTCCCCGTAACTGTACCATATTCATGACCTTGCTCTCTTATTTTTTCAGCGATATCATTGTGAAGTTCAGTTGGAAATAAACCACCCCCCACTCTTGAAGTATATGCTTTTACAACTCCTAAAATTGTTTTGATTTTTTTTGGAGGTATACCAGTTCCGGCACTGATTCCTAAAGCGTTTGCATTAGAAGAAGTTCCATAAGGATACATTCCGTGGTCAATACTCAATAAATTACCTTGAGCGCCTTCGAATACAACTTTCTTCCCCGAATCAATTGCTTTATTTAAATAGTATGCTGTATCAATTACATATGGTTTTAATTTTTGACCATATGAGGTATATTCTTCGTATATCGAATCTAAATCAATATCCCAATCAGGATCATAAATATTAATCAATTTCTTTTTAATTCTATAGAGTTTTTCTAATTTTATTTTTAGTAAATCTGGATTAATGAGATCAAAAGTCCTAATCCCCCAACGAGCTGCCTTGTCTGAATAGGCAGGACCAATCCCTCTTTTAGTCGTTCCCGCACTATAGTTTCCTTTAAAACTTTCTTCAAGACCATCTAAGGCAATATGGAATGGGAATATGATATGTGCGGTAGAGCTTAATTTTAAATTAATTTTTTTACCTAATTTTTCAAGATTTTCGATCTCCTCAAGGAGGACTTTTGGATCAACTACACAACCATTTCCAATTATAACCTCTTTTTCTAAAGGAGCTCCTGAGGGAATCAACTTAAATTTAAATTTTATTCCATCCGCATTAATTGTGTGCCCCGCATTCGATCCGCCATTATACCTCACAACTATATCTGCTTTTTGTGCTATGTAATCAACAAATTTCCCTTTCCCTTCATCGCCCCAGGAAAGTCCACAAACGGCAACTGTATTAATATTATTATTCATATTTCACAATCCATCAAAATTTTAAGATTTTTATTTCTTTATAATAATATTATTACTCTTTGATAAGCAATAATTAATCGATATAAATATCAAAAATATGTTCCAACATTGAATATTCTTTAAAATTTATAAAATTTTTTAGTGTTGGAAAATGATATGGAATGATTTTTATAGGTAAATTTTCTTTAAAGCTTTAGACTTATTATGGGAACTAAATTTAATTTTTGGTGAACCATGCCAAAAAAAACTGTGCTAATTGATCTAAGTCATAATGAGATGCTAAATATTCAAGAAGAGGAGTTTTCTGAATTTTTTGATTTATTAAAATCTTTAAACTTGAAAGTAAGGACTAATGAAAACAAAAATTTAACAGAAAAACAAATTCAGGGTATAGATATTCTAATCATTGGAAATCCTATTGATAATTTTTTTTCAAGTATCGAAATTAAAAATATTGTTGATTTTATAAGAGATGGAGGTAATCTCTTATTAATAAGTGATTATGGAGCAGATCATCTTCAAAAAACTAACCTTAATGACATCTCTGGTAAGTATTTTGGCATTTATTTCCAAAAAAATATCGTTAAGAAATATAATAAAATTAATCAAAATTGCGATAGTATACTTACTATTCAAAATTTCGAAGATCATTCCATAACAAAACAATTAAGAGATATAATATTGGGAGGAAGTTGTTCATTACTGATAGAGAAAAATTCAAAACCATTATTTTACTCAAAGCAATCTTGGACAGAAGTCTATAACGATTTAGAAAATAAATGGTCAAAAGAAGAAGATACTCAACCACAAATTATGGCAGCATATACCGAATATGGGCGGGGAAAAGTAGTTGCTCTAGGTGATATAGATATCTTCTCAAATCATTTAAACATTGGGCTGAGTCTTTTTGATAACCGTAAGTTTACCATAAATATTTTTAATTGGTTTTTAGAGCCAGTTAAGGAAAATGATGTTTTAGGCTGGATATTGAACCAATTGGGGAGTATGCAAAATGAAATTAAGGAAATCAAGAATAAAATTACAAATCTCATCGAAACCAGCACAGTTTTAGAAAAAAGAATAAGTTTGTTGGAAGAAAACCCTGAACAAGAAAAATCAAAAAAAAAAACTGTCACTATATAAAAACAATATCTAGAATATAGAATTATAAAGTAATTCCTTTTAAATTTCATCTTTTCTTTGATTTATTACTAGTTTCCATAAAAACCAAATTAATATAGGAGATTTAATTATGTTTAAAAAATAAAGAGTGATTTAAGAAAATGACATTAAAAACTCCTGAAGAATATGAAGCAAGCATTAAAAGAGACGTAAATCTCTATATGTTTGGTGAAAAGGTTAAGGAATTCTGGAATCATCCTATCATAAAACCGTCAATTAATACCGTTAAAAAAATTTATGAACTAGCACAAAATCCTAAATATCAACACTTAATGTTAGCGAAATCACATTTGACAGGAAATACTATTAATCGATTTACCCATATCCATCAATCAGTCGATGATTTGATAAAAAAAGTTCAGATGCAAAGACTTGTAGGACAAAAAGTTGCGTGTTGTTTCCAAAGATGTGTAGGATTTGATGCAGCTAATGCGTTATATTCGGTAACCTATGAGATTGACAAAGAATTTAATACAAATTATCATGAGAGATTTAAAAATTATTGGATTGAAGTTCAAAATCAAGATTTAATGGTCGATGGAGCGATGACTGATACTAAAGGAGACCGTGGAAAAAGACCCAGTGCACAAAATGATCCAGATCAATTTTTACATATTGTTGATGAGTCTGATGAGGGAATTATTGTTAGAGGTGCTAAAGTTCATCAAACTGGTTGGTTAAATTCTCATCGTGCAATTATCATGCCTACCCTAACATTACGCCCGGGGGAAGAAGAATATGCTATAAGTTTTGGAGTTGATACCAACGCAAAAGGAATAACAATGATATATGGAAGACAAGCATCTGACACTCGCAAAATGGAGCAAAGCAAATTTGAAGTTGGAAATTATAAATATGGTGGTCAAGAGATATTCGTGGTCTTTGATAATGTTTTCATTCCTAATGAAGATATTTTTATGAAGGGAGAAGTTCAATTTTCTGGTGAATTGGTTAACAGATTTGCGGGTTTTCACAGGCAAAGTTATGGTGGTTGTAAAGTAGGTGTGGGAGATGTATTGATCGGGGCTACAGCTCTAATTACGGAATACCAGGGTGTTGATAAAGCTTCTCATATTAAAGACAAATTAACAGAAATGATCCATTTAAATGAATCTCTGTATTGTTGTGGAATTGCATGTAGCTCTGAAGGATTCCAAAGAGAAGCTGGAAATTATGAAATGGACATGTTATTGGCAAATGTATGCAAGCAAAATGTTACTCGGTTTCCCTATGAAATCGCACGATTAGCAGATGATCTCGTTGGAGGAATTATATGTACTCTTCCCTCTGAAGCAGATCTTAAGTCTGAGGAAGTTGGACCGCTTTTAAAAAAATATCTATCAACTTGTGATGGAATTTCGGTTGAAGATAGATATAAATTATTAAGATTCATCGAAAATTTAAGTATGGGAGTAGCAGCTGTGAGTTACAAAGTAGAATCAATGCATGGCGCAGGCTCACCACAAGCACAGAGAATAATGATAGCCCGTCAAGCTAACCTGGAAGAGAAAAAACAATTAATTAAAGATATTCTGGACATTGAATAAATTACTATTTAACCTTAATTATCTTAAAATTCTTAAAACAAGAAATCCTTAATTAAAAAATTCACGTAAATTAATGATATTATGATAGATAAATCCGATGATGAAATTATATCAATTTTTGAAGAGATTTCAAATAATTTTAAACGTACCAATCAATACTTTGATATTTTATATGATTCAACTTCAATAGTTAGAATAACAAAATCGCGTTCTGAGGAAACTATATCCATTAATGCCAAAAAATCTGGTATCGTTGCCAGAACATTTTTAGATTCTTGGCATGAAGTAGCAATCCAGGATGAGACAGATTTAAAAAGCATTACAAAAAAACTTCCAATAGGAACTAGTAAAGGAGATGCTATAACGGAATATGATGGGTGGAAGATA
Source organism: Promethearchaeota archaeon (assembly GCA_048941265.1). Classification (GTDB taxonomy): domain Archaea; phylum Asgardarchaeota; class Lokiarchaeia; order Sigyniarchaeales; family SOKP01; genus LW40-45. The sequence continues at coordinate 20,809 of JBHLNT010000015.1, read as the reverse complement.
AATAAAGAGGTCAAAACGAAAGTCGATCCCTCTACAATTCCTATTAACGATAAAATAAAAAAAATTAGAGAACTCTTTGACTACATAAAAAATTTTGATAAAAGAATCATAAATCCAATAGTAGGTTATGGCGAAGGTCTGACAATCCGTATTTTTGTAAATAATGAGGGCTGCCAATTACGACAAGTGTTGCCAAGAATTAGGTTATTCATCCAACCTGTAGCCAAAGAAGGTTCTAAAATAGATTTTGATTATTTTTCAATTGGTGCCGAACAAGGATATGAACTCGTTGATGATGTCTTTAATAAAAGTTTAGATCAAATAATCCAAAATTCCTTAGATATGCTTGCAGCTGAAAGTCCGCCATCAGGGAAATTTCCTATTATTTTAGACGCCGATATGGCAGGATTAATTGCACATGAAAGTTTTGGCCATGGTTTGGAAGCCGATCAAGTATTACGAGACCGAAGTTATTTAAAAGAGCATTTAGGTAAAAAAGTAGCTTCAGATATTTGTGTAATATGCGATGCTCCGAATATAAATGGTCAATATGGATCATATTTCTTTGATGATGAAGGAATTCGAGCAGGGAAAAATGTTTTAGTAGAGAATGGAATTTTAAAAGATTTTATACATAATCGGAGGACAGCTTCAATTTTAAATTCTGTGCCAAAAGGGAATGGTCGTCGAGAAACTTTTGCGCATCCAGTATTCGTCAGAATGACAAATACTTATTTTGAACCGGGAGATTTTAAACTCGAAGAGATGATTTCAGAAATTAAACACGGAGTATTGTTAGTTCGTGGGTATTTTGGAATGGAAGATCCTTTAGGTGGTGGGATGCAATGCACTTCTAAAAAAGGATATCTTATAGAAAATGGCGAGAAAACTAAATTACTTAAAGCTATTACATTAAGCGGTTCAGTTTTACAACTATTACAAAATATCGATGCTATTAGTGACGATAAATTGATGTTACGTCCAGGTACCTGCGGAAAAGGAGAAGAAGATTTTGTTCCTGTTACTTCAGGAGGGAGTTATGTAAGAGCTAAAAGTGCCTTAATAAGTCCGGGGTGAAAAAAGTGAGTGTAGAAGCTATTGAGGAAATTGAAAAAAGCTTGAAATCAAAAAAAATTCGAGAATACGAGATTTTTTTCGTTGAACAAGAGATATATGAAACGGAATTTTTGAAACATAAAATTGATGCTGTAAGAGAAGTTAAGGACATAGAATATGTTGCTAGAATTTTAACTCAGAAAGTGGATGGAACGGGTATTGGAATCGTAAAAGGAAATTCACTGAGTTTACCACATATCGAAAAAAATATTGAGATCTGTCAGTTATTATCAAAAGAAAACAATGGTTCAAAGTATTATTTTCCAAAACAAAAATCTTTAAATCCAATAAAAACCGCAGATCAAAGCATTACAAAAGACCCTATTGGATTTAAAAACGATATGAGTGAGAAAATCTTAAAGGAGATTGGTGAGCATAAGGAAATAGATCCTACGTTTGGCCGATTTAGAATTCATATTCAAAATAAAACTCTTAAAAATAATACTGGTTTGAATTTGGAAGCGTCAAAAACCTTCTTTTATATTGAAATGGCATTGAAGGCTCAGAGTAATGGAAAATTAAGTGAAGCATGGGAAATTGAATATATTAAAGAAAAAGAACACTTAAATTTTGAAGAACGCGTAAATAAATGGGCAAGAATTGCAACAGACACATTAAAAGCTAAAATTCCAAAACCAAATAAACAAGCGATTGTAATTTTTCCACCAAATGTGCTAAAAAATGCGATTAATCCAGTTATTGGGTTTCATGCCTTAGGAAAAGCATATCATGAGAAAATTTCTGCTCTAAATGTAGATGCTAAAGTTGCTTCAGATACTTTTACCTTACGTGATGATGGATTACTTGAAGGCGGATTGCGATGTAATTCATGGGACGGAGAAGGAAACCCACATAAGTTAAGTGAAGTTATTAAAAATGGGATTTTTAAAAATCGCCTCTATGATCAAAAGTTTGCAATTATGGGAAATATGGAATCTACTGGTAATGGCATTAAAATCGAGGATGGATCAGTAATAAATTCCATTTCCAATCTCGAGATTTTACCGGGTGATATGGAAAAAGGGGAGATGATTTCGAGCATAAGGGAAGGTTACCTAATTGAAAAATGTTCCTGGTTAAATCCTGATAGATTTTCAGGTTCTTTTGGAACAGAAATTAGAAATGGGTACTTCATTAAAAATGGCCACATTGAATATCCAATAAAGGGAGGAAATGTAAGCGGAAATGTATTAGAAATGATAAAAAATTGTCAATATATCTCAAAGGAGCGTGAATTTTCTCTTAATTCTCTATTTCCTTTCATTGCTTTCAAAAATTTAAGCATCTCATCATAAAAAAAAGAACTTGAAAAAAAAATATTTGCTGATTTTTACCCTTTTTTTCTTTTCCCTCTTTTCTTTTCCGCTGCGTATTCGACTATTATCCCAAAATCTTTCTCAGTATCCATATAAGCGTATGACACTGTAATAACTTTTCCTGATTGTAAGACTTCTACGCCTTTTTCTTTATATTCATTAATTATGGGCTGTAAATCGTCAACTTGATAACAAATATGATGCAATCCCTCTCTCCCTTGATTTAAAAACTCGGTATAAATTGAATCTCCCTCTACCGGTTGGAGTAATTCAATTTCAGTATCAAATATTCGACCGAATGCTGCTCTCATTTTAATTACTTTATCAACTCCGCGATAATTTACATTGACATCAACCGGATCAAAAACGTTAAATTTTGATACTCCGAAACAAGATTCCATAATTTTTGCTTGTTTTTCTATATCTTTGTATACATAACCTAGTTGGTAAATTTTTAAACTTTTTAACTCAAGATTCATATTGTTGGACATTTTTATCACTATATTATACTTTAGGATGTATTTAAAAAAAATTTTTTATCTAAGAGCTTAAGATAAATAGACATAGAATTCTATTACTGCCTCGATAATAATTATTCTAATAACCGTATTTAAATTCTAAAAAGGTTGGGATTTTATTCTCTTAATATTTTGATTAGTCAAATCAATTAATTTTTAGATGCCTTTATTCATTAGAAAGAATTCTATGGAGTGTCTTGTATATAATGGCTAATGCTTGAATTTTCTCTTGATCATTTTGGGTTAAATAATAGGAGATGTAAGATGATAATCCATTAGGATCATTTATCCATTGAAGAAAATTTTCAATTTCCAATTTGAGATAGGGGTCGATTTGAGGTCCCTCTTTTATTACGAAATTTGTGTTCTCATATGTATTAGATTCTTCCCCCGTAGCATCTAAGAGCACTGCTTTTGCTTCCTTTTTTCGCTTCTTAATCTTTGATTTCTTTTTACTTGTTTTAATTTCTAATGATTTTGATTTTGAACCTTTTGCCATCATCGCAGCAGCTCTAGCGACAAATGGATAAGCTGAATGATACCAAGCTTTTGCTTTTGGTTTGATATGGGCTAATATACATATCGTTCCATCTGGACTAGTTGCTCCGATTAAATGACCTTGATTGTGACGATTTGTAGCAATGAAACGTTCTGGTTCCATCTGTAAGATAGAGTATCGAATCCCATCTATTGATACAAATTGTGCATTTCCGCTTGCCCAATTAGACAAGACACTCTTTATATCACTACTAATATTCCAGTTATCAGTTGAGAAAAGGTTCTTTCCATCTTTACTTATAATAGCCACTTTACTAGCATCAGAATATTTTTTTTGTAAATCTTTAATAATAGCTTTATAATTAACCATAAAAAAACCTTTTAATAAAGTACCTTTTAGAATTTTGATTGATAATACTAGTTTTGTTATTTTGTTATTTTAATATAATTATTACTTTGAAAATCAATTGAAATTTTATTTCAAAAAAATCTTTTTTATCTGAGTGGGTAAAATAAAACCAATATAAAATTCTATTGCTGCTGAAAGAATTATTATTCTACTTAATACATATTTAAAATCGAAAAATATCGGTATAATTTCAATAATGATGCCTACCATAAAACTCAAGAATGCTAAAATAAGAAATTTCCCCTTTAGTTGAGTTTCTGCATTATCAGAATTAAAACATTGCAAAGTGAAAGTAATGCCAGTCAATAAAAAAAGTAAAATGGAAGCAATTAAATATATTAAAATGAATGTTGTCCATTCTACACTAGTTAATGGTATACGTGTCGCAATTCTTGAGGGTTCCACTATGAGAAAATAAATAAAGACTATTTCAAAAATAATTGCTTCAATTAAAAACAATGAAACAACTTCTTTTTGGTATCTTTTTAGAAAGAATGAGGTAAAAAAGACCATCCATGTTACGTGAGCTAAGGGAATAAATCCTATACTGAGTATAAAATAATAAAAATCACTCAACGGCACCTTAAGCGTTAAATACCATAAGTATGAAATAATATCTGCCCAAAATGGGCTTGTAATAATACACCATGTCACACCAGCATAAATAAGCTCCCTAATTTTATATTTGTAATACTTAAGAATCATGATTATCCCCAAACTTAAAGATATTAAAGTAAATATTATAGTAAATACAATATCAATGGGAATTGGTGAAATACCTTCTGAAATAATAGCATCAACTCTTTATATTTTTTTTAAATTACCCGTGAATTTTTAAAAAACTTAGTAGAAATATAGATCTTATCTTATATTTAAAGATTTTTAAAGATAGATATTTTGATGGAAGAGTTCAGTTAAAATGCAAAAATATTTCCGGTATCATATATCGTCTCGTATAACCCAATCTGGAATTGACCCCCAGAAGTAATTTCTATAGCTTTATTAATCCCATTTAAAACTTTATCCATTAAGAAGTCAAATGCATTAATACACTCCTCAAGTTGAGTGATATTATTTGTCCGAAGACTTTTTGAAATAGCAGGTAGTAATTCTGGGATAAAATCATTACTAATCATAATCTCTTCTAAATCCAAAGCAGTTTCTTCTGTAAAAGAAAAAGGGTTATGAAGGTCCATTTTAGCAAACATTAATTTGCACACAAAAATGGATGCTTTAATTTCTCTCATGATAAATTTTATTATATTAGCTCTTTCAAGATAAACTTTGAAAGTAGCCATTTTGAATAATTTTTCACTGGTGATGGCGTCTTTATCATTTAGTAACTTTTGTACTCTTTCTGAAACTCTTCTCTTCTGTATCATTAACCTAAGATTCATTTTATTTTTTTTATAATAATCTTTTGAAAGCGCCGCCAGAAAAGTCATATCCTCCTCTATCTCGTTTTCATAGAAAGAATCTAAGTTATAATTATTAGATTTAAATGTATCTATGAAATTTTTAATTATTAAGAATTTCAATTTTAATCTATGTAAAGCGAGATAGACACAAACTCGTGTTTTCGCATATGGAGCAACGTTTCCCATTCTAAATCTTTCATGGTGTTCTCGAGCATACATAACTACGGGTTTTACTTTTGGAATTGCACGATTGATAAAAAAATCTATAATATCTACGAACAACTGTTGATCCCTTACAGCTAATATATCTATTAGCCGATCACTAGATGGTCGGGAATCTGGTATATCCTTAATTTTATCATAATTAGAATTTAATAGATATAAAGAGATTATTGCCTCCATTTCTAAAACAGTTCTACATGGAATAAACACCTTATTAATGTCATTTAATATGCTACTGCTTTCGGGAATTAAAATCGCCTCTCTTTATATTATGAATGTTCTTATTTGTAATTTTTCTATATAATATTTTAATTTCAAAGTTTAAATTTTAATAAATTTTTTCAATTTGCTATAAGAATTACAATTAAATTAGTTAAAATCAAAACTTAATAGTTTCTATACAAAAGTGTAAATATTTAAATTTTCTTCCATATTGTATTTAATTACTTCGAAATCCGAAGCTTATTATTGATAATTAATAAAAAGGTGATTAAATGATTTTTATAACATATTGGGAACTCAATCCTGATTTCGATCCAGCAGAATTAGCTGAAATTGCCCAAAAAATTGTAAGTAAGAAATTATGGCCAGTAGAAGGCACTAAAGAAATCGCTTGGTATGTGAGTAACTCAGATTTTTGGGGTGTATTAATATTAGAAGCAGATACTGAGGAACAAATTATAGAGGCATTTGCAATGTGGAGACTCACTAAACCAGGTATTTTCAAGTTTGTTAAAACGACTCCTGCATCTCCAGTAGTTAAAGTTATCCCCCCTCTTATGAAATTAGCTAAAAAACTAAAAGAATAAAGTAAGTTTAAGGAAAATTTTAACCTTTCAAATTCTTTTTTTTTTTATTAAAATAGGCTTTAGGTTTAATACTCCTATCTTGTCTTTTTCTAACCCAATCTTTTTTTTAAGATTTCATTATTGTTTGGACATTTCAGTGCGGAATCGGACTTTCTCATCCTCACGATCTTGTGAAGCTGGTCTGTACCGAGGTAAATCTACATGGACTCTTTTAATTGTTCCGGGAAATTTGAATGGTGCTTTGTAATCATCAGTTACAGGTGAGAGCCCATCTTTCCCGATATCTAATCCTGTTGACGAAATCATACGTAATACATATGGAACTGAGATCGATCCACATTCTTCACCATCTATTAAATGTATTATGGTATCTTTTCTTCAATACCTAAATGCTTAAGGGCTAATGGTCCCTTGATTTTACTCATACTCTCTTGACGGGTGTGAGCCCGAGCTGTAAAAAAGTATACCTTAGATGTCAATAGTTCTCACTTTACAATTTTTCGATTTTAAAATATATAAGTAGAATGTTTACTTGAAATTATTAATAATGCAAATTTATTTTTTCAATAATTATTTTAGCGTTATGAGACTGTCGAAAAAAATTAGTGACAAAACAAAGATATAGCTTTTTTTGTGGTAATTCTGGCTTGAGAACAGAATTACCTGTTATCGCGGAGGTCCGTCTAGGAGAGCCCTAGCAATAACCTTGACCGGGGTTCTTATGCTCAAGCAACCGCAGTCGTCGCGAACTACATATAAATAATAGATATTCAAATATATATAATTTCTCTTTTATCGGAAATAAGATTCTGATATTTTTAACAAAAACTATTAATCTTAAATGATTCGGAAAATAATAATCCGAATTTTGGATTTTATGTCAATTATGCAATTAATTCAATAATTATTTTAGCGTTAATTTATTCTAAATACTATAATATAATTTAAAAAAATTAAAAGTTTGAATAGGAAAACGTATGGCTCGCTGTCCAGAATGTGCAGGGAAGATGGAATTCGAATCAGCAACTAAATCACTGATTTGCAGTTCTTGCGGATTGTCTTTGAAGCGATCAGAATTAGATGATTACTGGAAAAAGATAAGGACACAAAACATTAATTCTGACGATGATTACTCCCAGAAAAAAGCGCGTAGAAAGGATTGGCTTGAATGGTACTCGAAATCAAAAGCAGAGAAAGAGAAATATTAATATAATCACGATTTTTAATATCTGAACTTTCTCCTTAAAGTTAGTTAGTATTCTTCGGCGACATTGTATAATCTTTCAGAACTTTAGATTTAAAAATCAATATATCATAACGATAATTACAATAATTTAATTTTTGGCTTCAAAAGCTTGTTTGGCGATTGGATCTCCCGCGTCTATTAATTTTTTTAATAAGGAACTCACTATTTCCTCGGGAATGAGATTTTTGTTATAACTATTATTTGCCCATTCCTTTATAATTGAGCAAATTGTTTCAAATTCACTTTTATTTGGATCCTTTGAAATGGTCATCACCGCATTTATTGGATCAGAAAGTCTTTTGCCAAAAAGAGAATTTGATATTTCAATAAAATAATAATTATATTATTTTATGAAAAAGTAGCAGAAAAATCCAATAGAGTGAAAGAATGCTGCAAAACAAAAAGATGTAAAGGTTATTTACCACAAACGTTAAATAATCGATTTTAATAAATATTAATTAATCCAATTTTATTAAAAATGATTTCTTAAAAAATAGGCGAAATTAATTTGAAAAGTAAAAGTACAATAGTTTTTGGTATACTTTTAATTCTTTTTCTCCCGAATTTATATCTAAATTCAACGACAATTAAAAATAATTCAAATAAACAAAATGAGAGTCCCATTTCCTCAGATGATGTGGATTCATCTGAAAATAGTCAATTTTCAGTTATAGAAGATGAAAAAGAAAATTGGGGGTATAATGAATGGAAACAATATACTATTGATTTAGGTTATAGAGATGGACAACTAAACGATGAAATAATTAATGATCCTCAAATTCAGAATAAAATTCAAATTGCTACCATTCTACATTGGGGTTTATATAATGGTACAATAACGAAAGAAGAAAGTTATGAAATTGCTAGAACGAAATTAACAGCAACTACAGATGGTTATATTGATCCAATTTATGCGAATGATGAGCAAATAAAATTTGAAATTTCATTTGGAATAAAGGGTTTAGAATGTATCTATTGCGCTGAGCTCTATTTAAGTAAAGATAATTTCAAAGACAGGGTTTGGAAAGAAGTTTTTTTTCCATGGCTATGTGATAAGAACGTCTTCGATGATAAATGGACATTTATTGAGCTTGATCCAATATATATAGATACGGGTTATATAGAGTATAATGCTGATGCGGAATTAGTTCATTGGTGTACTTTATTTGGAGTAGAATATCCTGTAGAAGATTATATATGGAATTGCTATGACATTACGGATGACGATGTTACACCTCCAGAAATAAGAACTTGGATCTACCCTTCTGGGCACTGGAACGAAAAAACTGAACTGGAAAATAATGTGATCTATGATGTATCCGATATTAGTTATAGTGATAGCACCTATATGAAAATCGCTATTGAAGCAAAGGATCCTTCAGGTGCACAATGGAGGGGCAAGTATTCAGAAAACAATTGGTTTTTATTTGTACCTACTAATGAACACGAAGGAGGAAAAATTGGTACTTATGAATTTTATTTATCTGATGTTTATGATACATATCCAAATTTTTATCTTTTAGAATTCGGTGTTTGTTTTAGGGATAACGATCATGATAGGCCCAATGATTATAGTAGTGAAGTTTGTTTTCAATTTAAATTAAATAGACGTCTTCCATGGTCATTACCTCTTTATGGGGATTTAGCAACCGTAAAAATTGAGGGGTTGGATAAAAAAAAAGGTATATATCTAAATTGTGATGAATATAATTCTACCAATGTTTATTCTTTTAAGGAGCATCACCAAAAGAACGAAATCACAATATCAATGGAATTTAAAAATACGGAAGAATATCCTATAAGAGTTAAATTTGGAGGATTAATCCCAAAAATGATGGGATTGGATTTTACATTATTACAAAATCTCGATAATATCTATAGATATAACCAATCTGAAGAGAAAGACATATATGATGGTGATTTAATTGATCCCATGAATCTAGCAGAAAGCATGGATGCAATATTCACATATGATACCAAAGTAGATTTAAAAAAAGATGACTTTGACTTTCATTTTTGGGTTGAGATAAATCCTGGCGAGACTAAAAGTATAGAAATATGTAAAATATCTATTAAAACTTTAGAAATTTTGGATACTTCTGGCGTTATTTGGGATGATTGGACAAAAGGAATTAAGGATGCTACAGAATTGGAAGCACAATTTTTGAATTCTAGAATTTTTGCGCAATATGTGTTTGCTGCTCTGGGTATTCCCTTACCTCCTACAGCATTAGATTTTATCAAAACAATGGAAAATGAAAGTAAAGATATTGAAGATTGGCTTTCTTTAGTGTATAGCGCAGATATTTTAGGGGCAAAAATTTCAAATTTAGGAGGATTTATGGGGCTTTTTTTCGGTATTTTAGAAGCTTATGGCGCAGAAAAATATTGGAATGACCCTTCTAAATGGTGGTGGCATTTAAATGAGGATGTGGATGATTATCATTATATTCGAGGCAATCCATATAATAAATGGACTAATGTACGACAAATGTTAATAATGGATCCAGAAGATTGGGAATTAGTTGATTCAGAGGATTTAATATATTATACTGGAATTGGATTAATACCTGATGATTCTCAGAGAGATGCTCTAAGAAATTTTATCAGTTATGAAATGTTTAGTGATTTAATGTTTTCTGTTTCTTCTATGGATTATTGCCCGACATTTCTACTATGTCTTCTTACCGGTATAGGCGTAGCAACTGATATATATAAGGACACCGCAATATTAGACATTGTGAACGGAAAAGATCCTCCCGATAATAATTATTATGAAAAACCTAATGTTGATGTGGTTTCTTATCCATATGAACGTTTTCCAGAACTTTATGAGGAAATTCAGGCTCATAATTCAATTGCAATACAAGGAAAGGCAATAATAGATTCATTATTAGATTTAGAAAGATTAACTACTAATCTTATAATTGCGAATAATAGATATAACACTGCCTTCGCTAGCAATAATTTTTCAGCATGCTCTTTTCAAACTCAAAACATTCAAGAATTTTCATATGAAATGATCGAGACATCAAAACAGTTAGAATATTATTACGTTTCTTTTATGAATTCTATTGAATCTGAGACAAATAATAATCCCTTATATTTTTCTGATATTGATATGGATATTTTAACATCTCCAGAATTTGAGTTCGAATTTGATCCTAAATATAAAGATTTTGTTACAGAATTTGAAATAACTAGAAATATTGAGACTAATGTCTTAAAAGATATGCAGAATAAAGAAATCGCTATTAATTCTATAGAACATAAAGACATGGAGTTATTAAATGAAATGGCAATGAGAAGTTCCCATATTTTTGAGTCTATCGATGAATTATGCCTAAGTTTACTTGAAGAGAATATAAAGACCAATCAATATATCTCAGTAGGTAAATTAGGATTATCTCCCTTATCAGGACCAGAAATTGAACTAGAAATCAATACACTTTTAGACCAACTAAATACGTTGACAAACCTAATTTTAAATGAAGAATTTTATAATGCAAGTTTATTAGCTAATATAATAAAGGATTCTTCTCTAGACTTATTTTTTAACACATATCGAGACGAATTTTTATCGATTTATTATTACGCGAAGAGTTTTGAACGATATGCATTACAGAAAAATCAAATTCAGCTTACTTTAGTAGATGTGGAAAAGAAGGTTTTATATGATGGTACAAATGTTAATTTTTCAATCAATATTGAAAATTTAGTAGGGCAAATCTTAGAAGATAACTATGATTATATCGTATCCACTCTTGTAATAACAAATTTACCAGATTATCTCACTTATAGCATTTTCTATAGCAATGATACAGAATTAGAAAAAAATGAAGAAGGAAACTATTATATTTTATTAAGCAAAAATGAAGTAAAAAGTTTAAAATTGCAAATAGCACTTAAATCGAATAGTGTTCCTGAGATTTCTAAAGAAATTAAACTTCAATTAATTGCTTATCAAAATACTACTAAAAAGTTGATGTGGTCTGAAGCTAGTATTGAATTAACAATTTTAGACGATGATATAACTCCTCCAGAAATATTAATATCAGAAAAAGGACTGGGATGGGTGTTAGAGATTGAAGATAATGATGGAATACTCGATAGTATAGCAACAGGAACATATATAATCTTAGATAACAATGACAATATTATTTTTTCAGGTCTACTTGAGGAAAATATAACTTATCAATTAATACTCCCATTGAAGGTTGGAAATTACACCTTATTCGTGTTTGCAACTAATAACGATAAAGATTGGGCGGGAGATGAGGAAACTTCCGAAGCATCAGCAATGCTTGAATTCACCTTAGACTTTTTATATGATTTTGTTAATAGTCAAATAGATGAATTAAAAGATTATATTCAGGCGAATGTTTCTAGTTGTATTAGTCGAATTTTTATTCATATATTAGATAAAACCCAAGAACGATTACAAGAAGCTTATTATTTCATTGAAAATGGAAAATGTAAATGTGCTCTTTTTTATGATGTAATTGCACAAATCTATTTAAAAATTACAGAGTTTAAAATCGAATTAATAAATAGATTAAACTTTATAAACGACGAAAATGCAGAATATATGATTAATTTTATTCACATTATTAGGAATAATATTATTCTTTTGATGGGTAATTCAGTTGGAACAGAACAAGGATATTCTATAGCATTAATTGAAGTTGATTTACTTAATCTTAACGATATGATAGAAGAGGAACTAAATTGGTGCTATTGCTGGTGTCTTAGCAATTATATTAGAGGGGCAGTTACGATGCTTGAAATATCAATTTTTAAAATTTCATTGGATCATGATATTAAACATTTTTTAACTAGCGCTTCTATTAAACTAGACAAAGCTAAGTGCGTTATAAATCATTTATTAGATAAGGGAAAAATTTCTCAAGAATTAGCCGACAGATTACTTTTCGAAATCAACCAAGCCCTAGATAATATTGAAATACTAAAAAATTAGATATAATTAAAATTTTTATTTTTTTCATTTTTAATTCCTTTTTTTAATTTTCGATAAAAATTCCAATTTATTAAATTAGGTATTAAATTGCATATTTCTATTCTTAAATTTATTAATACGTTCTGAAAAAATTTTCTCAATTTCCTCTATTTCCGAAACACAATCCCTCACTACAGATATCCAAAAAAAGGGAATACAGAACCAAAATAGTATAAATATTGCTATGCCCCGTAAAAATCCATATCTATTTGCTATAATGGCCCCCCTTTATTGTTTACAAAATTGGAGTATTATTAAAGATTACACTTGACAATTTAAATGTTAAATTATTGTATGTAAAAATAGCAGAAAAATCCAATAGAGTGAAATTTATTGATAGCTGTCGTATTTTTAATTCTAATGAAAGTTAAGCAAATTTTTTTTTAAATAAATCATCAAGTAATTCTTCTAATTTTCTTGGTGGGATATCTAAAAGGGTAATTTTGAGATGCCTCCCTCGTTGGGCATCTTCAATTCGAACGGTCTTAGACGCAATTATTTTTAAGTCTCTCAATTGGCGGACATACTTTCGATAGCTCATTTTCACGTGAGGTTCAATCGAATAATTTTCACATATTGCTTCATATTCGTCAAAGGCATCATCTACTAAGGCGTATGGCTCATCATTATTGATGAGAGTTCTTACAATTCCATAAAGTGCAAGCAGTTCCTGCTCATTCAAACGATCGATAATATCTGCCCTAAAAGTAGGATATACTTCATTAGATGCTTCTCTTACCATATCCGCAGATATACGGTTTAAACCTTCTCTATCTGCATATAACCCACATTTTCTTAAAATTTCGATTCCATGTCTCATATTCTTGTTTTCTACTACAATTTGGCTAACCATTGCCAAAATGTCATCATTGACCACGTTTTCTTTAAACGCTATTTCGCTTCGATATTGTAAAATTAAATTGGAATCATCAAAGTCATAAGGTTTTAATATAATTTTCTCGTTTAATCGGCTAAGAATTCTCTCTGTTTCTATTCGCATCCAGTCTTTAATTCTTGAAACTAATAAAACAGAAAGTTTTGCATTATGATGTCCGAACGTTTCCGCGATATCCAAAAAAGCCAACACGTCTTCAGATTTTAAGATCTGGACTTCATCAATTACTAAGAACATATAGGCATCATCATTGATCAATTTGGTTAAGATTAACTTTAATGCTTCATCGTCAGAAAATCCTCTTCCAGAACCGTGAGTATACTTGGCAAGTAATTCTCTAATGATTTTTGACTTACTCCTGAAATTTATGCAGTTGTAATACTCAATAAAAAGATTCACATCCTTCTCAAGCGCAATGCTTCTAAAATTAGTCCCAAAGTATTTCGCGGTAACAGTTTTTCCAACTCCTCCTTTGCCTAACAATAGACAATTAATTGATGGAGGCTCTTTTTCTTCCAAAATTCTTCTATAATTATAAATTAATGATTTTATTACCTCGTCACGACAATATAATTTAGGAGGGACATAGCTCAAATCAAGAGAGCCTGCCTGTCTAAAGACAGTTTGCTGCCCAAATTCCTTTCTAAAGGCGTCTTCGTCCATTTTTGTTCATATCGCGGATATTATTTATTTAATTATCAATTTATAATAAAATATAGAACATTTAAAGTTTAAACTTTCTTATAAATATGGGTAATTGTTATTTATCTATTAATTAAGGAAATAATTATCTTATATAAAGTTAAAACACGAGCCAACGTCCAGCCTACTGTTTCAAAAAGTTAATAATCAATGAAATTTTTTACATGTCAACCTAATTATTGGAAATTTTAAGCATTTTCGTTTTCATGAACGGTTTATTCTTTGCCTTATTAATTTTCTATTTGGTCATTGCTTTAGGATATATTTTTGGAAGAATATTTAAGAGTAAAAGTAAAGAAATAGGAAAATACTTGTCTTTTATTCTATTGTTTATACTTGCTCCTCCATTGGTGCTATTTGCTTTTCTAATTCCAAATGAATCCTTAGAAATTTCAGTAATTATTAATATAGTTATCTTTCAAATCATTCTAGTATTCACATCGCAATTTGTAGCATATTTAATCATATTAAGAAAAAAAGGAACAGAAGATAATCAAAGAAAAGGATCAATTTTAAGTATAGTATCGTTTCCAAATGCTTTTCTTTTTCCATTACCCATAGTTTTGAGTTTATTTGGTCCGGGATATATTGTAATTTTAGTCATATTTTCATTATCTGCGCAAATTTTAAGAAGCACCTTATTAACGTATCAGTGTATATATTATGGGAAAAAAACGAAAACCTACCTGGATAGTTTAAAAGAATTGATAACTTTTCCGCCAACGGTAGCTTTAATTATAAGTGTGATATTAAATCTCCTTGGTATTAGGCTTACTCAAGAAATTTATATTACATTCAATGAAATTCTCTCAACAATCACTTCAATTTTCGGAGCCTTAATAATTGGTTTATTACTTGTCAATTTTGATTTTAGTAGGTTTCGTCAATTCATCATAAATAAGGATTTTATTATGGTTTTAATAGTCAGAGTAGGTTATTCCTTCGTTCTTTTTTTAATACTTGTGCAACTTCTAAAATTCTCCTCTGAAATGAGTCCTATCATTCTTATCATTCTAATGATTTTATTTGTTGATCCTCCTGCTGTCTCTAATGTAGCTTATGCTGAATATTTTGAATTAGACTACGAATTTTCGGGTTTCTGCGTATTTACAATCACCATGATGGCAATTATTTATATTCCTATATTTATATTCTTAGGGATATGGCTCTTCTGATAATTTATGTTATTTTATAAACTATTGTTATTTAATGGATGCATTTGGCTATAAGACTGTTTTAATTTAGTTATATCATTCTTCGCATAAATTCTTGTGGTGTTTGGACTACTATGTCCCAAAATATCCTGTAATTCACTAATGTCCATACCTGAACGTCTTAGATGTGTGGCTCCTGTATGTCTGAAAACATGTGGAGTGATGATCTTAGAATCCTGAAATCCGCATTTTTCTTTTATTGTTTTTATATCATTTTGTACTACGCGTGGATTAAGTTTTTCATTTCTCGTATTAACCAAAAGATAATCTTCAGTTTCGTAGTAAATCCTATTCCTTAAATATTCTTTAAGAGCTTTAATGGTTCCTCGGTCTACAGGTACAATCCGCTCTTTGTTCCCCTTTCCCCGTAATCGGATATATCCTTTTTCAAAATCAACATCCCGTATCTTAATATTACATAGTTCGCTCACTCTTGCCATAGTTGAATAAAACAAACGAATAATTAAATAATATCGCTCGCACTTTCGCGAATTAAACAAAGTCCTATCTTTTAATTTTTCAAATATAACCTCAATATCCTGAAGAGATAAAAATTTGGGTAAACTTTCTTCGAGTTTAATCTTTGGAGTTCGAATTACATCCAATGGATTCTTATCAATAAATTCGTTTAAAGTTAAAAACTTAAAAAAAGAACGTAAAGAGGCTATTTTTCGAGCTATACCTTTTTTGGTATAGTTTTTATCTTTAAGTTTCTTCAAGAATAACCGAACTTTTTGCCTCATTAAAGGCGAATTGACCTCTTGGTCTCCCACAATATTAATAAATTTTTGAAGGTCATATCTATATGCTTTTACAGTTGAAGATGCACATCCTTCTTCAACTTCTTTCGCAATTAAGTAGTCATCCATAAAATCCGAAATTTTGTAATCAACCATAATATGTTAGTATTACAAGAATAACACAAAAATAAGATGCTATAATATCTAGGTGATAACTTTAAAAAATAAACTAAATTTTACTCTTTCTTGATAGATCTAAGATATTTCAAAGCATTCAAAGCAGCCCGCGCACCCTCAGCTGCAGCGAAGATAACTTGAAAAGTGCCTCCAGTAACATCCCCTGCTGCAAAAACGCTTTTAAGATTTGTTTGTTGATTTTCATCAACTTTTATATTGCCTTTTTCGTCTAATTCTATACCAGCTTTCTTAAATATAGAATTTGAGGGAACATGAGAAAAAATAAATAAACAATCCAATTCATATTCTTTTATTTCCTCAGATTCAACTGATTTACAAATAATTTTTTCAATGAGGCCATCAGACTTTGAAATCACTTCCAAGATTTCAGTTTTGTCTATAATATTAATTTTCCTTTCTTTAACTTCATTAATTTTTCCAGGTAATTCATTTATTCCAACGGGAGTAATTATATTAACAATACATCCCATTTGATTAAGCACCAAGGCGTCTTCAATAACTTCTTCATCAGTCCCATATAAATATACTACTCTCTCTCTATATAGAGGTCCATCGCATAAAGCACAATAAGAAACTCCGTAACCTACTAAATTACTTTCTCCCTTAATTACTTCTTTTCGCTGCCCGGAACCAGTTGCAATAATGACAACGTCAGAAGAAATTGTGGCAGATCTCGTTGAGATCATATTCATGCCCATTCCCATCATGAGACTGATGACATCTCCCTTAACAATTTTAACAGCTTCATGGCTCTCAGTATGTTTTTTAAATTGCTCTAAGAGTTTAGAACCTTCGATTTTCGGAATTCCAAGCCAGTTTTGTATCTCTTTGGTTCTTTCCAAGGCGGATAACTCTTTTCCCTGAAGTATGATAGTATCTCTATTTGCTCTCCCGCAATAAACCCCTGCATTTAAACCAGCTGGTCCAGCACCAATGATTAAGACTTCACATTTATACTCTTCCATTTAAGATGACCATTTGAATGTAATATTTATAAAAAGTGTTAAGTTGGTTTATAAATCTTTTCTGTATATCTTATTTTATATTCAAAATTCCTACCTTATTTAAATTATTTCAAACCTAATAATTCTATTGATTTTAAGAAATTAAAAATTTTAAAAAAATAGTTCTTATTTATTTTCATTTTTTATTTGGACTTTTTAAAGGGATTAGGAATCCACTTCGAAACTCTTTTTTTATATTTTAAATAATCCTCTCCAAAAATTTTTTCAAGCACTTTTTCCTCATAATTCACCATTCGATTATATATTAGAAAAATTACGATAAATACCGCAATCGAAATCAATGAAATGCTAAGAAAAAGAAAAGCGACATAAATTAATAAAACACCAAGATACAGAGGATTTCTTACATATTTTAAAAGACCATCTGTAATCAAGGTGTCTGAGGGTTGATTTTTGCTGAAGATTGCTCGATGAGACAGAATTATTAAACTCAAAGCTATACTTAATATGACAATACATAATCCCAATCGTATAAAAAAAGGAATAAGATTATTCAAATAAACAGAAAAAAACAATACAAATGAATCTAAAAGCAAGATTATTATGAAAATTATTGGGGATAACCCTTGGATTAAATGAGAATAAGGTACCTCTCTTTCATGTGCAGATTTCTTCTCAATTTCCAATTATTTTTCACTTTATTATTAATATAATATTATTTTATTAAAAATAATAATTCTGTTGTTTATTAATATTTAGTAGACCAATTATTATAGATAACTCTCATTTTTATTCATTTAAAAATTCTTACTTCATTTCTCTCTTAATTCTTATAAAATTCCTCCAAATTAAATTCTTGAATTAAGGAATTTGCCTAATTTATAAGCTTTATCCATCATTTTCTCTCTTTTTTTATTAGAAATTTGAAAAAGAATTAGGATTTCCCTTTTTTATCGATAAAATATAAAATACATAATATTGACCATACTAATGAACTTACTGCCCAAATTACTTCAGTTAAAACTAATTCAAAATATCCTAGAGTTATATAGATTAATTGAAGGATTGTAAATGCGATTCCTGCAGGAATTGCTAAAATTAATAAAATCTCATATTTTTCTGTGTTTTTATAAAGAAGAGAGAATCCTATTCCATTATATATGAACATCCAAATCCAGAAAAAACTTATCATGGCTCTAGCACGATCTGAGAATGGTTCTGTTCCTGTTATTGAAGCAAGCGTGGGCGCTAAAAGCATCATAAAAATAGAGATAAGCATAAAAGTAATCCCTAAAAATAACCATAATGTTTTCCATATTCGCTCAGAAACCATAATTCTCTTCTATTAGAATTATTTTTTACCATATAATATTAAGCTATTTCTAAACATACGACGTAAAATCCAATTCATTTTAATTTCAATTAAAGGGTTAAATGAATTTATTTCTCTTACGCCCCATTCTTTAAATTTATTATTCAAATTTTTGATTTTACCGAATTTTTTCTCATGTAAAAACAAATCTTGAAGCGCAAATTTACCATCTTTTTTTAGAATTCTTAAGGATTCCTTAATTGTATCTGTTTTCTCCTTAACGTCACGCACTTCATGATATACAAAATTACTAATAATCGCGTCAAATTCATTATCTTTGAAGGGAAGATTAGACGCACTAGCTTTTTGAAAAATAGCATTACCCGATACTCCTTCTATGCTGGCATTTTTCTCACATAAAGTCTTAGAATAATTCCATCCCTTTCCCCACTTATCGACTCCCCAAACTTCAGAATTAGGAAATTTTTTTGCTAATTTTATAGCAATTGCTCCAGCTCCAGTTCCAATATCAATAACTTTTCCATTTCCGTCCCAGGATAATTTTTCCAAAACGATATCCCATAAAGTATTTTGTAAGTTATTGTCATTTTTAGCAAAAACAAAATAAATATAAAGCATGAAAAGAAAAAATAAAAAGAAAAAGCCAGCAATACCCCATAAAATTATCTTTATTATTAATATCAAATGAAATAGCGTAATCATTGCCGGAATTATAGACAAAAATAATAGAAATCCTAATAGGTTCTTGGGCACCCAATTTCCGTACTCAACTTTTTGTGTAGTTTTTTGCTTGAAAATTTAAGATCACCAATTTCTCAATTCTTAATTATTAAAAAAACATTAAAGTTTTCTTCCGAGATTATAGGCTTTGTTTAACATTATCTTTTCTTTATTTTTTTTAAATTTAAAAAGAGTATCCGTATAAATCAACGTGCCTATGATTTTTCCTTTGAGTTTCTTTGCAAATTTCCTCATCGCATTGATAGTTGGAGAGATTTCTCCCATTATTCTCTTAAATGGAACAGTTGCCGCGGTTATTAGAATATATTTTTTTTCTTTAAATCGAGGATCAATTGGTCCAAATTCCCTCATTAGTCTTAATATTGTTTTTATCTTTTGCCATCTTGAGAGCTTATAAAAATTTTGAGCATTAGGGGGTTTAAACATAGCATAGCCAGTGTGACGGTCAAAAAAAGTTTTCATAACACCCGAAATATTTGCCCAATAAACAGGACTCCCCAAAATTACTATCTCGGCTTCTTTTAATTTATGAAAAATTATTTCAAAATCGTCTTGAATATGACATTTGCCTTGTTTAACACACGCCCAATCTCCTATACATGGTTTTATTTCATAATTATAGAGATTTATTAATTCAGTTAAATGCCCATTGACTTCAGCTGCATCTAAAATATTCTGCGCAAGCTTACTTACTGTCCCATTTTTCCGAGGACTCCCAATAATAGCTAAAATTTTCATTAGAATTAAATCCTCATGCTTCAATTATTTCCTTTTTTTAAATTTAATAGGAAAATATCGCCCAACTTTCATTTTATATGCTTCATAATCCTTCCCAAATCTCTCTGACAGAAAGTTCTCTTCATTTCTAACTTTTGCATTAAAAGTCATGATAATCATTATGAATATTATTAATGAGATTACATTTGGAATCATGAGAAAAATTCCGAGTACGAATAAATAAAGAGAGAAAGCTATGGGATTTCTCATAAGTCTATATATTCCATTGACAACCAGCTCTGTTTGTTCTTTTGGAAGCTCAATTCTAAAGTTAATACCAAGCCTTCTAGTGGCAACTATTTCAATGAAAGATCCAATGGCAACCATAATAATTCCAATAATAGTTATGCTATCAATAGCTAACCATTGAAACGTCCAGAAGACCTCTATTATTGTGTCAAAAAATAGATATAACATAATGAAAATTATCAATAAAAAATATGAAACTGGAGTTAATCTTGCTAAGATTGAATTTCCCTTATGAATACCATGTGGATCGTTTCCTTTCTTCTTAATTACGATTAAAGGAGCTATAAATGAAATCAAATGTACAATAATTACAATCATTAGATATATTTTTATAAAATTTAATCCGCTCATTTTTTTTACCTAAAATTAATAATCTTGTTTTAGTTATCATATTCTATCTAAATTCATTATAATTTCTTCAATTAG
>JBHLNT010000137.1:0-11092 GCA_048941265.1 Promethearchaeota archaeon | reverse complement strand
TTTACATCAGAATGGTTAGCAACCAATAATCATCCAGCAGTTAAAAGTGTAATGCCTGGTCATAATGGTTGGGATCCATATTATGATATGATTTTCCCGGGAGGGTGTTTTAACACTGCTTTTATTCAATTATGGTCGTTTTATGGAAAACAACTGGATCAAAACGTACAAAAGCATATGAAGATCCTCATCCCATTTCGTTGGATGCTAATGAAGGGAGTAAAGCAAGTACACTCAGATACGAATTATACTCAATTAAAAGAGGCTATTCAAGAACATAACAATAATGAAGCTGTTTTTGACAATATTAGCGAGGTAAACTATCGCGAGGATCTTGTTAAAATTGGAAATGAACAAAGGGCATTCGATTTCAGGAGCCTTTTTCGATATCAACAGGAATTACAAAAATTTAATATTCCTATTTATAGCTGGGCTTCATGGTTGGATGCGAATTTTGCTGATGTAGTTATCCAGCGTTTTTTAAATTTAAAAAATCCTCAGATTGCGATAATTGGTGATTGGAATCATGGAGCTCATCTCCCCGCCAATCCTTTTTACCCGTCTAAATCAGAAGTAATTCCTTCCCCGCACAATCGGATTAAAACTGAAATTAGCTTCTTTAACAGAATTCTTAATGGAGATTATTCAGAAAAAATTTTATATTATTACACTATGGGTGAAGAGAGATGGAAGAAATCGGAAATATGGCCTCCTTTAGGACAATCTTCACAAATGTGGTATTTTCAAGAAAATAATGGATTACGTCCAAATAAACCTCAAGCGAATGACGGAGCAGACGACTATAAGATTAATTTTAGAACAACAACAGGTTTATTAAATCGGTGGATGGCACCAGCAGGGCTCCCAATTGATTACAGCAATAGAACCAGAGCTGACAAAAAACTACTCACTTATACGAGTATTTCTTTAGAAAAAGATTTAGAAATTACGGGAACTCCAATAATTACATTATATCTGTCATCGACTCATGATGATGGAGCGATTTTTGTATATTTAGAAGATGTTGATGAGGCAGGAAACGTAACTTATATAACTGATGGTAATTTGCGATTAATTCACAGAAAAATATCCTTAGAGAACCCTCCATATAAGATGCTAATTCCTTATCATACTTTTATGAAAAAAGATGCTCTCCCTCTTGTACCAGATGAGATCTCGGAAATTAAATTTGGCTTACACGTAACATCTGTATTAGTGAAGAAAGGTCATAGAATTCGGGTAGCAATTGCGGGGGCAGATAAGGAGGTTTTTATGCGTTATCCTGCTGATGGAAAACCTATTATTACCCTTGAACGAAATAGCAAAAATCCTTCCTTTATAGAAATTCCATTTATAGAAAGGAATTAAAAATGAAAAAGATCATAATAAAAGAGGAAAAGGTGTAAAAATGGAAGAATTATTCCCAAAATTAAGTGAAACATTAAAGAATGCTGTAGAAATTATAGAAAATGAGAATCAATTATTAATTGAATTAAAAGTGAAAATAAAAGATTATGTTCCCGGAGATTTAGGTTCCCCAAACGAAATACGAGAGATGATTCGGATCTTTGGAGGAGTAGCAGAAGAAATTCCTATTGAAATTGATGTAAATGAAGATTTTAAAACCGTCCTATTACAGATGAAAAATAGAGAAGAATTTGAAATTATACGCACTAATCTAAAAACAATTTGGCAACGAGCCGCAGAATTATTACAAAAAGCTTTTGATGCAGAACCGGGCAAAACAGAAGAATTTAGAGCTCTTGGCGATTTTGATGAAACTTATTAAAGAATTAATTTTCTCTCCCTAATTTATCTATATTAATGATTCTATAATATTATTAAACATAATCTCTAATTTTTCATAGATTTCCAATCGATATTCAACGCCAATTTTAAAAATTAAGAGAGAGATCATCTGTTTTTCTAAAAATGGATTTATATTGAGACCATAAAATTCATCAAGCAGGACGGACCAATTAGTTTCATCCGAAACTCTCATTCCGCATAATACAACTTTTTTTATTCCTATTTCTTGTACAATATCATGAATAATTTCTATCCATTTAATACTGATATGTTCTTTCTTTCGAACATCAAAAATGCAGAAAACTGCGTCAGCGTCAGAAACATTCATAGTATTGATGGTATAGCCTCGGAGTAATAATCCGTTCGCATATTGATATATCTTCTCGTCCTTCTCATCTTTTATTTTCGAAACTTTTCCTAAACTTTTTAGTTCAGTTAAAATTTGGAACATGGGGTTCCAGTAAGGAGTTTCAGTGATTAAGCAGATATTTAAGGATTTTTTTTTATTTAAAATCGAATTAATTAAGGTCACCAAATTGTTTTTAAGAGCCTCTTCTTCTCTTTCCTGAGAAATTTGAATATAGAAATATGAGATTAAATTGAATGCATCATCTATGTTTTCACCGGTAAGAGCGCTAGTTTCTATATACGAAATTTTTGAGGTTCCTGTCTCAGACAGATATTTTGCCATCGAAATTCCTTCCTCGGGAGTAATATCTCTTTGATCAACCAAATCTTTTTTATTTCCCACGAGTACAATCGGAATATCTCTTCCTCCTATAAAGTCTATCAATTCAACATACCATTTTTGAATATTATTAAATGAATCGCGGTTGGTCAAATCAAAAGCGATAAAAGCCGCTTGAGAGCCGGAGTAATAGGTTTTGCGAAACCTTTTGAAATATTTCTGAGCACCAATATCCCACAGGTTTATATGGATATCATTATCCAAAAAATTAAATCGATGTGATAAAATATTCAAACCGATTGTTGAGCGATAATCCTTAGAAAATTTTTTATCCACAAAACGCCTTACTATTGATGTTTTTCCTACTTTTAAATCACCAACAATTACGAATTTAAATCTGTAAGATAAACCTTGGTCTAACCTCATTTGATAAATTTGGTGCTGTAACTTTTCAGATTTTTCTACTTGATATTCAAAATTTGGAATTTGTATTTGAATTTTCTCATCTTCAGCAGCATTTATAATTTGGGCAGATTTTTCGGCAATATAGTAAGCATATGGATAAAGTTTATCTATAGAAGCAGAGATATTTAAGACTAAACTCAATGTAGCATTTTCCCCTACGGATACGAATAGTAATCTATGTGTTTCTGTATCGAAAGAAGCCGATCCATATTTTTTAAATGCAAATTCATCACGAAATCTATCTAGAATAGGATTTACAATAGTGGACATCACAGAAACTAGTTCCATATCAATGTTTTTTCTTTTTTCCCCCGCAATTATAAAACCCTCATGATCAGAAAGAATTATAGCTTCAACCTCGGAATTTAATGCTAAAAAATCTTCATATAACTCCAATAAATATTTTTCTTTACTCACTAACAACAGCTTTACCTCGATTAATTATATTATTTGAATTCCAAATTATACATGCGCTACATTTATTAAAAAGTTTTATGCAAAAACTTAATAAAAAAATGCTGAAAAGAGAGATTTTAATAGTAGAAATTTTCTTACAACTTAAAATTCATAAAATTTAGGATAGAAAATATTCAATTTTTGAGAATTCGACAGTAAACCAATAAAATAGCTACTAAATAAAAACCATATTGCTTAACAAAGAATTCAAGAACGATTTTTAAAGTCAGAGATTTTCCTCATTTATTTTAAATTATTAAAATTCAGATTTAGATTATAAATATAAGGAGCTTTAAGGTTAATCCCTTATAATTTATGAAAAGAACGCTTTTAAATTTTATCAACTATTAATTTTTAGATTAGAGGGGAGTCGATAATCCCTCTCTATGGGTGAAAAATTATGAAAGAATATGTAGATATGAATGGAAAAATTGTGATGATTACCGGGGCAAACTCGGGTATTGGTAAAGAAACAGCAGTTGAACTTGCTAAAATGGGAGCAACAGTGATATTGGTATGCCGGAATAAAGAACGTGGGGAGAAAGCACTTAAAGAAATAAAAGAACGGGCTAATTCAGAAAAAGTGGAATTATTCTTAGCAGATCTTGCGGATCAAAACTCAATTAGATTAATGGTTGAAGAATTCAAGAAGAAATATGAGAATCTTCATGTCTTAATTAACAACGCTGGTTTATGGTTAATGAAAAGATCCACAACTTCAGACGGTTATGAAAAAACACTTGCTATTAATCACCTCGGTCATTTTTTACTAACTTATCTAGTTTTAGATCTGTTAAAAAAGTCAACACCTGCAAGAATTATAAATGTATCCTCACATGCTCACAGGTCTGCTAAACTTGATTTTAATGATATTCACATGGAACAGAATTATAAAGGGTTTAGAGCCTATGGAAATTCAAAGCTTGCAATTCTTTTATTTACCTATGAACTTGCCAGAAGATTAGAAAATACGGGTATTACAGTTAACGCACTTCATCCTGGAGTTGTAAGAACTAAATTTGGTAAAAATAATGGCGGAAAACTATTTAATTTGGCTTTTAATTTCTTTAGATTGTTTTTGATAAGTGCAAAGAAAGGTGCTCGCACATCTATCTTTCTTGCGAGCTCTCCACAAGTAACAAATGTTACCGGAAAATACTTTATAAAACGCAAACCAAAAAAGTCATCCAAAGCATCCTATAATAAGACTTATCAGAAAAAATTATGGCAAATTAGTGAGAATTTAACGCATATTTCGTATAATGAATACGTAGATCTTGATACTGTTGAGTCATTACTTGTGGACAAAGCAATTTCTAGGTCTTAAATTTAGAATTTATACTATTCCTTTTTTATTTTATTTTTAAGATAAGTACCTCAAATACTAGTAAATTTATGAATAAAACTCTTCTATTTAGAAATTATAAGCATAAGGATTAAACCCTCATCAGATCGAGAAACTTCCACTTGTAGACTACAGGAAAGAACAGATTATAGAATAAAGGAGCATCATAGTGGGCAATTTAAACCCCTATCGATATTATTTATGTTACTACGGCAATATGATCTCTTTTTCGGCCGATGTTTAACCATTAAAATGCACAAATAAATGAGTTGGTCATTGCAACATTCCTCAATTTTATATCAAAGGAGTAGTAAATCATGATTCGTGCCATGTCATTTCACCCCTTATCAACAAGTCGTTTTATTGCCGTATAAGTATAATTTTTCTTAGGTCTGATAAGTATACAGCTCTAACTCTTTACTTTTTTGTATTTTGAATTTAAAAAGAAAGAATTATTTATATTTCTAAACAAATCTAATTAAATAAAGCCACTTATTATTGATGTATATGAAATATCGAAAAATGGGTTCATTGGGATGGGACGTATCTGCGTTGGGTTTCGGCGCTATGCGGTTACCGGTAGATAAACAGTTTAAAATTGTCGAAGATGAGGCAATTAAAATGATCCGTTATGCGATCGACCATGGTGTAAATTACGTCGATACTGCATATCCTTACCATATGGGTGAAAGTGAGGTAGTGGTCGGAAAAGCGTTGAAAGATGGGTATCGTGAAAAAGTTCATCTTACCACAAAATGTCCCATTTGGTTCGTAAAGAAGAAGGAAGATTTTGATAGATATCTTGACGAGCAGATTGAAAGAATGCAAACCAATCCAGACATATATCTCTTTCATGGGTTAAATAGGGAAAGATTGGATAAGATCAAAGAGCTAAATTTAATACAAAAGATGGAAGAAGCAAAAAAAAAGGGGAAATTTAAGTATTTCGGCTTTTCTTTTCACGACGGATTTGAAGCTTTTAAGGAAATAATCGATTATTACAATTGGGATTGCTGCCAAATCCAGCATAATTATCTGGATATTGATTTTCAGGCAGGCACTAAAGGTCTAAAGTATGCGGGAAGTAAAAATATCGCGGTAATTATTATGGAACCTCTTAGGGGGGGTAAGCTGGCTATTCCCGAACATAAGTTGGATACAAAACCCGAAATTAAAAACGTATTAGATAAAGCAAAGGTTAAAAGGAGCATGCCCGATTGGGCCTTACAGTTCCTATGGAACCAGCCCGAAGTCTCAATCGTATTAAGCGGTATGAGTGCAATGCAGCAGGTTATAGAAAATGTGGAATCCGCAGATAAATCGGGAATTAATATTCTAAGCAAGGATGAGTTAAAAACAATTTCGGAATTACGAGAAGCATATAAAAAACTGGATGTCGTGCCTTGCACGAACTGTAGTTATTGTCTTCCGTGCCCGAACGGCGTAACAATTCCGGCTGTATTTCGAATATTAAACGAGATTGCGTATTGGGGCGAAAGGGGTAGGATGAGGATTGCTTTTTTCTACGACCGAATGGTCAAAACTCCGGAGGAATTAGAAAAGAGTAATACGAGGGGAGATGAGGCCGAAGGAGCAGCTTCTCTTTGCATCCAATGCGGGGAATGTTTGGACAAGTGCCCCCAACAAATTGATATTCCCGCTATGATGGAAAAAGCGAATCTTATTTTTAGGGATAGAAAAAATGTCTCGGAAGTTCTTTAATATTAACCAAATTAATTTCTTCTTTTTTTTTAACAAAAAGTTTTGATTTAAACCATTAAAAACAGTTCTAAAAAGAATAAATCTTTAGAGAACCGGAAAAAAGGTAAATTTCCCTTTAAAGCCATTTTTAGATTATATGTTATCCTAATTTATGATATCTCTCTCATATTAGAAAGAAGAGCTCTAAAAAGAAAAGATCTAAATTCAGATCCTGCAGAAATTTTAAATTATTATAGATATAGGCATAAATTTTTTCTTCATTAAAGTATTTCAAGCATAAATTTTTTCCTTTTATGTCGACTAATATCGTAATCAGAATTCTGAAAACTGCTTTTAGATAATCAATAAGTATTTCTTTATCACATTTTACCAAGTCGATATCAACAAGATTAAACCAGGTTTCTTTGGAGAATGTGATATTATTTAACTCGGGTCGGTTCCTAAATTTTTTCCGTTGGAGAAGAGAATTATATGCATCTTCAAATTTATTTAGAATATTATTTCGAGACTTACTATACATTCTAGTACTTACAATATTTCGAAGTTTGATTAAAATTTGTTGAAAAATTCGCAATATATCATAAAGATCGGCCACCTGAGCTAGTGTTTCCACTTCTCCCCATTGATTATAATAATCTTCAATTACGTGAGCAAATGGTAAAAATATTTTAACATTCCCATCCCAACTATCGCCCCTCTTTTTAAAGAGCGACCCGTATTCTTCGATAAATGCTTTTTTAATAGCTTCTAATCTGCCTATAATCATCTCTGTTTTTATATTTTTATTTTCAGCAGCAACAATAAGAAGATTATAGCTGGGTTCCATAGTATATACCCAGCGTAAACCGCCCATTTCTATGGATTCCAATGATTGTTGAAATTGAACCTCTGAGAATTGGTTAAAAGCTGTTAAAAAACCGGATATAATATCTTCATCAGTACGAAGTTTTAAAAATGATTTGTATAGTAATTTGATCCCACTATCCGAATCAAGTATCCATAAGTTAATCCCATTACACCTAACTGCAGAAAATATTTTTCAAATTTATTCTTTTGATAATATATATATAAATCCTTTTGTTAGATAAATGATGTTTTTCTAATTTTTTGATAATGATTGAGAAAGTCAAAATAAATACATAAATTTTCTTATTAGAAAGCATTGAAAATTAATAATTCCGAAAATGCGGATCTCTTACCATAATTCTTATTATTTTCATCGTTTTCATCGTAAGTGAAAAGTAATAATGGATATAAATAGTTTTTATAATTGTTAAAAGAAAGAAAGGCTTTCTTTTCTTCGCAGCTAATCTATTTTTTCATTGATTTTGAAATTTATTCCTTTTAATTGATAGTTGTAGACTATTTCTTTAGCATAAGTTTCTTTTGTTGTGCTGATCTAGCGGTTATAATTCCAAAAACAAAAATTTATAATTAAAATCTATTATCACTTGTGTAGTTTGATATGAAAAACAAAAAAACTTAGCATGAAATTATGAAAAAGAAGGAGAAAAAATCAGCCAAAAAAACTAAGGACTTAGAAGAGGCAAAAGACGCTCAACAAGTTGAAAGAATGAGTAAATTAGATGTTATGCTAGAAATTGATAAATTAAAATCTAATCAAGATTTAAACATAGCTGAAGGAAATAACGAAAAAGCGATAAAACTTGCTAATCAAATTATAGAATTAGCGATTCGTTATAATATGATGTATTGCATAAAAGAACAAGAAGATACACTTCAATTAATAGCCAAGAAGGAACAGAAAAAGTTTTTTAAGACAGAGATCGAGAAAGAATGCCTTATTTTGAATGAAAAATATGATATCCTTGTAGAATCTAATGAAATCGTGCAAGCACATGAGCAAATCGAGAGCTTTAAAGAAAAATATCGTGATACTCCCGGGTTTGATAAGCTTTCCTTAGTAAAATCTTTATTAGAAAAGGATCAAAGGGCTTGGATAAATTATCTTGCCACTTCTCAGAATAAATAAGACATGAATAAAAATTTGAATCATTATATTCTGAAATTTATCATTTAAAATAGTAGCGCTTGATAGAAAGCTTATTATGTTAACAGCATTTTTAACACATATAACTTATAGACTATTAAAGGTATTTCTAATTTGAGCGAAAAAATTCCCCGTAAAATCTTATTAGCTGTAATTCTCATAAATTTTGCTGGTCAGATAGCTTGGGCCGTAGAAAATCAGTATTATAATGTTTTTATGTATAATGTTATAGCCCCAGTTCCTTTATATATATCTATCCTTGTAGCAGTTACCACAATAGTGGGGACAGTAGCTGCGATTATCATGGGTTCTTACAGTGATGTGAAAGGCAAAAGAAAGAGCATTATTATTTTGGGATTCATATTTTGGGGTATAACTACGGCGATTTTTCCCTTAGCAGCCCTTTTTAGACCGATAATTTTAGCAGTCTTGATTGCTATATTATTTGATTCAATAATGACTTTTTTTGGTTCAACAGCGCTGAATGCGGGATTTAATGCGTATGTAACGGATGTAACGAATGAAGAAAATAGAGGTAAAGTCATGGGGATCGTTCAGGTAGTCTTTCTAATGGCTTTGATAATAACATATGGAGTATCTGGATTTTTCATTCAATTATTTGGTTATTTCATATATTTTTATATAGTGGGAATTGTTGTGGGGATCATTGGTATATTAGGAAGCTTCTTAATTGAAGATTCAGAAGAGTTAAAACCATTGAATATTAGCATTTATGTACACATTAAAAATACATTTAAGGGTGGAACCCTTAAAAATCACAAGGATTACGTGAGGTTATTAATTAGTGTTGCAGTTTTTGAAACTGGATTTTATGTATTCTTTCCATTTTTATTAATCTACTTAGAACATTATGTTGGACTATCATTATCTTTAGCTTCAATCCTTATCTTCATTGCAATGCTCGTTTCTATGCTATTAGGGTATCCATTTGGTATTCTTACTGACCGGATAGGCAGGAAAAAAATGGCACTTGTGTCAGCTCTCTTGATGGGACTTTTTTTAATTATATTTGCACTGGTTTTAGACGTTTTTCTATTATTATTATTTGGAACATGTTGGCTTGTGTTCTATATCGCCTGGACTATCGCGACTTTAACATGGATAAAAGATCTTTATCCTGAAGAAGGTCGAGGGCAATTTAGTGGGTATTGGAATTTATTTAACGCAACAATCCCTATGGTAATTGGAGCCTTTTTGGGTGGGTGGCTAGCGCTGCAATATGGAATTCCGATCGTGAGACAAGGGGTTTCAGGAACTGTTCCAACTCCATTAATTTTTATAGTCGGCGGATTAATTGTTCTAATTTCAATAATTCCCCATTTATTCGTCAATGAAATGGAAAGTGAAAATATTATAAAGACAGAAACTCGCGAAGAATAATGAAACTAAGTTTAACATAAAGTAAGTCAATCTAAATGCTCTTCTATAAAGTTCCAAATTAGACTATTTACTCTTTCGGCATCTTCTATCAAGATACTTCCGTGTCCGAAACCTTCGAGGGTAATTAATTTTGAATTAGGAATTTTTTCATCCAAAAGAAGAGCATCTTCTAAAGGAATATATTTATCCTCTGTACCATGCATAATTAGCACAGGTTGGGTAATTTTTTTAAGGCTGTCGCGCGTATCATGATTTAGTAATGCAGCTCCCCGATTTTCTAAATCCTGCCAACTGGCATTACTCGCACTTTTCATCATCAATGTATCAAAAAGAGTGTTACGCAATACTTCATCCTCATTTACCCTTGTAATAAACGATTCAGAAAACATTAAATTGAGTTTTCTTTTGAATCCTTCTTCTAAATCTAAATCCTGCATAATCGCCTTATATTCTTCCATTATGGGTTGGGCAAATTCTTCTCTATAATATGGGGTAGTGGAGAGTAAAATTAATGTTTTAACCATATCAGGGTATTTTAAAACAAGATTCTGTGCAATCATTCCGCCCATACTGATGCCACATAGATGAATTTTTTGTTGGATACCCAAAGAGTCAAGCAATGCTTTAGTTTCATCTACAAACATATCCATCGTATAAGGATAATTTGGCCGGGAACTACTACCAATACCCCTATTATCTAATGCTATGACTGTCATCTTACGTCTAAAAAATGGAGTTTGAAAAGCCCATCCATCGAGAGTTGTTGCCCAACCTTGAAGGAATACAAGAGGTTCCCCTTTACCTTTCTTCACATAATTTATTTCAATATCACTGTAATTGAAAATTGGAATTTAACTCACCTTTAATTTATTTTATTAATTTAGATTTTATGTTTCCGAATCAATTTAAATATTATTTTCAAAAGTATATAAAGTGAAACTATTAATAGAGAGTCAACTCAAAATTTGCCTGTAAAATTGAAATCAGTAAATAATAATAAAACCAAAAATATCTGATTTAGACATTCATGGGCTCTTTATAAGATTGAAGTAAAAAACCATTGCTAGCGATATTAAACCAAGAACACCTATAATCAGCAAGTTATAATAATCATTTAAAAACTCCCACTCACGTTCAAGCTTCACTACCGTGTCTCCAGCATATTTAAACTCATAATATGAAAGAATACCATCTT
>JBHLNT010000136.1:0-11134 GCA_048941265.1 Promethearchaeota archaeon | reverse complement strand
CCTGTTCCTAATCGCATTTGATATATTTGATTCTTTAATCTTTCAGAATGTTCAGCTTCATATTCAAAGTTTGGGATATTTAATTCAAAATTTTCCCCCATTTCGTCATAAATTATTTGTGCGGATTTTTCCGCTAAAAAATAAGCATAAGGATAAATTTTATCTATAGACGCCATGATATCTAACACTAGTGATACTGTTATACTTTCGTCTATAGAAATAAATAATAATCGATGTTCATCAGTATCAAATGAAGCTGTACCAAATTTTTTAAAAGCAAATTCATTACGAATACTTTCCAAAATTGGATTTACCTTAATAGTTAGTACAGAAATTATTTCCATATCAATATCCTCACTTTTCTCGCCAGCAATGATTAATCCCTCTTGATCACTAATTATTACCGCATAAGCCTCAGGATTAATTTTCATAAAATTTTTGAATAATTCATCAAAGAGTTTACTTATTGACAAAAAGCTTGCCTCGAATATTTTAAATGGGCAGAAATAAAATTATGCATTTATTAGTAGTAAAAAAAGTTATGCATAAATATTTTGGCAAAGCAATACTCTTAAAAACAGAAATTCTTATTATTTATTTAAATTTTTATTGATTGTGTTTATTATTCAAATTAACGCTTAAGAGCCCATATATGCTCAATTGTATAATTTGTCATATGGAGATTGTCGAAGGTAAAGACATTTTGCGTAAATGTTCTAATGATCATCCTGTACATGATGAATGTCTTAAAGAATGGCTTCTCCATTCTCCAAATTGCCCTTTGTGTAATACTCCATATTCTCAGGATATAATTGATCAAAGTAAAGACTATTTAAAAGAAAAAGAAAAGGATAAAATTAGCAAAGAGAGAGAAAAAAAGATAGAGGAAATTGCTGAAAACATGGTTTATCTAAAGATTACTAGTATTTTTGAAGAATTAGTCAATTCAAAAAAATATGACGAAGCATTAGATAAATTAGATACAATTAATATTAACAATTTGCCAAAATCTCAAAAACAAGAAATGCAATTTATAAAGGGAAAGATTTTTTACCTAAAAGGGCGATATGATATGGCGATTGGGCATTTATTTAAATTAGTAAAAGAAAGGTATGATTATCCAGAAGCATTTTTATACTTAGGGAAGGCGTATCAAGAATTGGGTTTAGAAGATAAAGCCCAATGGGCTTTTGAAAGGGTTCCAAAATAATAATAAAAAAGCATTTTTAGATATCATTCTTTTATATTCATATGGATTTTGCTCTTACTATCGCAGGTGCAGATCCTTCTTCTGGAGCTGGTATCCAGGCGGATATAAGGACATTTGATAGGTGTGGAGTTCATCCCTTTTCTGTGATTACGGCTATAACTTATCAGAGTGCCACCGATTTTTATGGGTATAAATCTCTTTCTGATGAATTGGATAAACAATTAGACTCCGTTTTACGAAATTATCCTGTGAAATATATTAAGATTGGTATGATACCAGATGTTAAAGGTTTAGAAATAATTGTTCATTTCATTCAAAAATATGATTTAATTGCTGTTTTAGATCCTATTTCTATTTCTAGTGCAGGAGAAAGACTTTCCAGTGAAGATATAGAACATGAAATAGAAAAAAACTTGTTTCCTATGATCAAAATTCTAACTCCTAACATTTCAGAGGCAAGTTTCTATTCTAATGTAGATCTTAAGGGCATCAGGATGGAAAATATTGATAAATTAAAAGAAGCTGCTTCTATCATTTTAAATAAAATGTATGGGAAAAATTATGATGAAGAAAAAGCGGTTATCATAAAAAGCGGGGGAGAAGACAGGGATAAAATCTTTGATTTAATTCTCATTAACAAAAAAATAGATGAGGGATATAGCAAACTCTTTAAAATATCTGAGAAAAGAAAAATTGATATAAAAGGAAATATCCATGGGACAGGTTGTGTATTCTCCTCTGCTATAACAGCTTATTTAAGTAAGGGAAAAGATATCGAAGAATCTATATCCCTCGCGGAAAAATTCTTTAACGAGAGATTTCAAGATTTTATAGAATTACCAGATAAAGGAAAGGTTCTGAATTTAACAATTTCTAAACAAAAAATCGAAGTTATCAACCAGATAAAAGAAATCTACAATTATATCTCAGAAAATAAAAAATTTAGCGAAATAATTCCTGAAGTAAGGCTAAATATTTCGGGTTCTCTTCCGAATGCCAAAGATAAAAGTGAGATTGCTGGTATAGAAGGTAGAATTACGATTATAAATGGTTATCCTAAAGCTTCTGGTGATATCAAATTTGGGGTTTCAGACCATACGGCCCGATTAATTCTTACTGCTAAAGAGTTTGATAACTCAATAAATTTTGTAATGAATTTAAAATACTCTGCACTTTTAATTCAGAAAATCCAAGAAAAAACGGATTTAACAACTTACGAATTCATTAGAGAAACACAACCGGATGAAATTAAGAAAAAAGAGCATTCTACAATGCAATGGTTAATAAGGGAATACATAAGTAAGATAGGAATAAAGGAAATTCCGGCTATTATATGGGATACCGGAGCAAAAGGTAAGGAGCCTATGATTAGATTATTTGGGAAGAATTCAAAAGATATGATCAAAAAGCTTCAAAAAATTATTGATTTGATTTGAAAAACTATTTTTTTTTTTTACTCTCAAGAGCTTCCCTTAATATCTTAATGGCGCAAAATTCTCCACACATGCTACAAACTTCATCTAATTCTTTTGCACCGTTTCTAAAGTGAACTTCTCTCGCTAATTCAGGATCAATAGACAGGTTAATCATCTCTTGCCAATTTAAATTCTTTCTAGCAATATCCATTTTATAGTCCCAATTTGAAGCTCTTTCCCCATACTTAGCTATATTTACTGCATGAGCTGCTATTCTTGAAGCAATCACACCTCGCTTTACTTCCTCTATGTTTGGTAAGCCTAAATGCTCACTAGGCGTAACATAACATAAATAATCCGCACCTGCTAAACCTGCAAGAGTTCCCCCTATAGCACTTACGATTTCATCATAGCCAGGTGCAATATCCGTAACTAATGGTCCTAATACGTAAAAAGGAGCCTCATCACATAATGACTTCTGCATTTTAATGTTTCTTTCTACTTCATTTGCTGGAATATGACCTGGGCCTTCGACCATAACTTGTATGTCTTTTTGCCAAGCTCTTTTCACTAGTTTTGAGATTTCTAATAATTCTTGAACTTGAGCATAATCTGTTGAGTCAAAAATTCCCCCAGGACGCATTCCATCGCCGAGTGAGAGCGTAAAATCATATTCTTTAGCCATATCAAGTAAATAATCATAATTTTTATTAAAAGGATTCTCTTGATTATGCTCTAAAATCCAAGAGGCATGAAAAGTACCACCTCTCGAAACAATTCCCATTGTTCTGGGGTGATCGACCAAATAATTAACTATATCCTTAGTAACTCCGACATGTATCGTAAAAAAATCGACACCTTCTTTTGCTTGTTCTTCTATAACCTTGAACATATCATCTTCATCCATATGAATGATAGCACCCTTTTTTTCGATTGCTCTTAAAGCTATTTGATATATTGGAACAGTTCCTAAAGGGACCTTGACTTGATCAAGAATTTTCTTTCTAATAATTTTCACATCAGTCTCAGTCACTCCAGTGCTTAAATCCATAACGGTATCAGCACCATATTTCACTGCTATTTTAGCTTTTTCCACTTCTCCCTCTATATTACATACCGTTTTCGAAGAACCAATATTTGCATTAATTTTTACCAGTAAACCTTTACCAATTCCTATTGGAGGATCTAATTCGCGCTCATTTGATTTTGGAATAATAATCCTTCCTTTAGCAACTCCACGTCGAATAAATTCTAAATCTACTTGCTCGTTTTTGGCAACAATCTCCATTTCTTTAGTTGTTTTGCCATCTTTCGCAATTTTCATTAATGTTGACAAATCTTAAGACCTATTGCATAAGTATTAGTGATACTCGAATTAATTCAATATCTATTACAAAATAATAATAATTGAATTATAACTTTTTGTTTATTAAATATTAAACCATTTCAATATCTACTTTATATTTATTAGAAGTCTTCAAATCAAAATCAACAATTTGTAAGAGGAATGTTTTTCCACCAATGTGGATAATCAATTTCTTTTTTCCCCTCATTATAAAAAAAAATTAACTTATTTTTCTTAAATTGTAAGATAAATCCATCAAGATATTGAATCCACCGAGATGTTGATAAAACTCCCGCCCAATAGAATAAATAAACTAAAATATGGAAGTCATGAGTTATATAAATATCTAACGTGTTTTGTTCTATTGAATTTGAATTATAGGTTATTTCAAAAGCTGTACGTTTAGCAAGCTCAATAGCAGGTTCGATCTCATCCTGAGGATAATGCCCCGCAACCCAGTGATCTACGAAAAGAAAATCATCTCGCTCTACATATTCTATAAATTTTTCTTCGATACACTTTATTCTCATTAATGTTTCCATATCTCCATGAAAAATTGTCTTTCCATTCTTACTTTTAATGCCTTTTTCTATATACTTAGCAGTTTCTCTACACCGATCAATTGTGCTGTGATATATTTGATAAGTTCTACTATTAGGTAAAAGACTTCCAAATTCAAAAGCAGCCTCTTTCCCTAATGTGGTGAGAGGTGCTTTAAAAACCTCTTTAAGCTCTTCAGGCTCTTCTCGTGCAGAATGACGTATTACAATTATGGTCTTACAATTTTTGTTTAATTGATTTGCATACGAGAGAAGCTTTAGTACAGGTTTTCCCCATGCCACTTCAGATAAAATCTTCATAGTTTTATATAGTTATTGAAAAATAAGTCAAATTATAATCTATACTCTATTTAATCTAAGTTATTTACTGATTAAGAATTTTACCAATATCATTTTGCATGAATTTAAACCTTATTAATCTAAAAATAATATAAATTAACCAATCTTTAAAATCTTAAAATTAAAATTTAGTAAAGAAAAGGAAAGGTAAAAGTAATAATGGTCAGTAAAGGTATGGAATTTGTTATTAACATAATAAGGGAAAGAAAGGCTGAAGATATCAAAGAAAGAGTTAAAAAAGAACGTGATGGTCTAGAAGATTTGGCCAAATTAGTAAAAGTTCCTAAAGATGTAAAGTGTGTTCCCCTAGATATTAAAGGTATCCCTGCTGAATGGGTTTCCGCACCAGAGGCTCGAGAAGACAAAATTATTTTCTACTTGCATGGAGGGGGATATATAAGTGGCTCTTTAAATTCTCATCGGGAACTTGTATCAAGAATTTCAAGAACAACCAAAACTCGGGCTTTAATGATTGAATATCGCCTCGCACCGGAACATCCATTTCCTGCCGCCGTAGAAGATTCTACTAAGGCATATAAATGGCTTATTGACGAGCAAAATATTAATGCTAAAAATATTATAATAGCAGGCGATTCTGCTGGAGGAGGATTAACGTTTGCTACACTCATAAATCTACGCGACAACGGAATAGCATTGCCAGCCGCCGCCGTCGGGCTTTCTCCCTGGACTGATTTAGGGATTACCGGAGAATCCTATAGAAAGAACAGAAAAATTGACCCGGTTATAACTATTTATGGGATAAGCTTTTTTGCAGAATTATATTTAGGAGACACCGATTATCAGAATCCTTTAGTTTCACCTATATATGCGGATCTAAAAGGCTTACCTCCTATATATATTCAAGTAGGAACTGCTGAGCTCCTCCTTGATGATTCAGAAGTGCTTGCTAAGCGGGCAAAAGAAGCGGGTGTAGACGTTACCTTAGATATTTGGGATGATATGCCCCACGTATTTCCAGCTTTTGCTGCATTTGCTCTAGAAGGACAGCAGGGAATTGAAAAAATGGGAGAATTCATAAAAAAATTCTTTTTGTAAATTTCAATTTTTTCTTTAAATTTCTATTTAAAGTATAAAAAAATATTGATAATAAAAAAAAGATTTAAATATTTTTTTATGAACTACTTTAAAAATTCTTATTCTTTAGTAGATTTCGGGAGCTTCTTGAGGCATTTCAAGTCCAATTACTTTCATTGCTTCTATTGCCGACATTAGAGTCTCTAATTTGTATTTAAATCCCGGTCCAATTGTTTCTGCATAAAAAATCGCTAATTCAGAAGTATGAGATAATGCTTTTGTAATCTGACCTTTTAATACTTCACTAATTGAAAATGCCCTGATACCATAATCATCTGTTGTAACAGCTTGTATGATTAGTTTTGAAATTGACTCATCTCCAGGAAATTTCTTTACTCCATCCAATACTGCTTTGCCTAATGCTCTCCCCTTCTCAGGGGGAACCCATACTGTTAACATAATATAAACCAAATTTCTAACCTCCTTTTATCATTTTGATTTAATTTAGCGATTAAACGCTTCTTTCAGTATTTTTAATAAAATTGATTTCTTGTGGCAAATAAAAAGGATCATAATTAAGGATATAAATTTTTACATTTGTGTTAAATTATCAATTTTTGCACTTTCGGCGAAGATTTAATTTATATAATATCAACTCTAATTATATTCTAAATTGAAACTGATATGGTTTTAGCAATGTTATTAAAAGGGAAAAATATAATCATAACTGGTGCTGGAAGGGGTATTGGGCAGCATGTAGCAATTGCGTGCGCTAAAGAAGGAGCAAGTTTAGGACTGGCTGCAAGAACCTTAGAACAGTTGAATATTACAAAAAAAATGATTGATGATTTACAAATTGAGGATGTAAAGGCAGTTGTCCACACTGCTGATGTGACAAATTTTGATGAATTAGAAACCGCTTTTAAGGCATTTCATGATGAGTTGGGATTATTCAATGGTGTACTCGCAAATGCGGGAATAACAAGGAGAGCAATAACTCATGAAGTGACAACTGAAAGATTTCTTAAAGTGATTATGATAAATGTAGTAGGAGTATATCACACTTTCAAAGCTGCATACCCATATCTAAACAAAAGCAACAAGAAAGACAGAGCTAGGTTCATTATAACAGGCAGCCAGGCATACCGAACTCCATTACCTTTGTTTGCTTCTTATTCTGCCTCGAAATATGCCGTGGTTGGATTACAAAAAGCAATGGCACTCGAATATAGGCTCGAAAATATAACTTTTAACCAGATATGCCCACAATTTGTTGATACAAGAATCACTCGAGGTGACGCTGCTGAAGATGGAAATAAACCCGATGATTACTTAGATCCATGGGATCTTAACGATTATTATCTATTTTATTTATCTGAAGCCGGTAATAGCGTAAATAACGAATTCGTATTTACTGAAGATTTTGAAAGGGTTAAAAAGTTAATTAGAGGCGCACCTAAAGATAAAAAAGCAGATTGGAAATTCTTTAAAGCTTATTTTGAGGAAAAAAAAGCAAAATTATATGGAGAAGTAAAAAAAAATAGGAAGTTTATAGAATTCCTCCTAAATCGTATTAGTTAGAGATATTGTTAAAATTAACTTAGAAAAAAAATGAGATTTGAAATCTCTTTAATATTTTAGTTTTATTATTAAGTTACTCTGGTGGTTTCCTTCCAATCGCTGAAAATGCTTCTAATTGAGTTGCCCAAACTTGAATTGCATATTCAAATCCCACAATGTCATGGTATTCTGCTGCATATTTTTGGGCAGCTATTAAAGCTTCTTCAAGCTTTCCTTTTTTTACTTCAGCTATAGATATATTCTCGATCCCTCTATTAGTTGCTCTTACACAATTAGGTACAACTGTTTTTGATAATGAAGGATCTGGAGGATATTTTGGAAATAATTCAACAGCTTTATTTACAACTTCGGTAGTTTTATCGCTTGGCCACCATGATTTGTTAACAAGATATGGCATAATTTTCACCTCAATTTTAATATTTAACTTAAATTAAGTTTATTTTTGAATCAGATTTCGGTATGTTTAATATCTAGATATAAGGATATTTAACATTATTGTAAAAAGCCTAAAACTTATAAACATGATTTAATTGAAAAAAGAGTTCAATATATGAAAAAAAAAGAGAAATTGAGAAAATTCTTAAAAATTTCAGGGATTATAATTTATTCAGGCATTTTCAGTCCAATCAGTTCCATAGATGCTTGTATTGATCCCCACAATCTAGTCTTATATTCAAAACCCTTGATGTTCATGTATTCTACCATATTGTTATTGGCCCAATTCAAAACGTCTGCATGCATTTGAGGATCATCATCCTTGAACTCAGTAATACTCATGACTTTAATTCCTTTTTTAGTCGTCGTAACCATAACTGGTATAATCACTTTTCCTGGGGATTTACTAAGGGGATACTTTTTTAATACTTCTAGGTACTTTTTCCCAAGCTCAGTTCCCAAATGACTTGGGTACCAAGCAGTTACAACAATATATCCCATACTATTCACCTCTAATTTAATTTAATATTACATAAAGTTGATTTATGAATTAGATTTCGGTTAGTGAATAACTAGATTATTGAATATTTAATACTTTGTAACTTTTTGTCAAAAATTAACTATAAATTTTTTGTCTCTCTTTAAAAATTTCAAGAAAGTTTTCATTTATCTATGACTCTGTTAAGAATTTTTGCATCCAAACAAGGTCAAAAAATTGATTAAATTTGTATCCCACGTTTTTAAACCTCCCACATTCAATAAAACCATGTTTTTCATGAAATTTAATACTCTGAATATTCTGAGACGCAATACAAGCAAGTAAATTATTAATTCCATTTGATTCTGCATCATTGATTAGTTGCGACAACATAAGAGTACCAAAACCCTTCTTTGTATATTCAGGTAAAATAAAATAAGTAAGAAGCCCCGTATGAGAGAAAGTCTCAAATGGATTATATTTTCTTAAACAACAAAAACCAACTGGTTCTTTATTTATCTCAAGCATATAAAATGCTATTGCTTCCTTTTTTAATGCAATAAAAAATTCAATTCCGACTTCTTTATTTGGAAATGCAGCAAAACTATTTTTTGTGAAGTAATTTATGATCGAGGTAATATGATAACCATCTGAATCTTTAATATTCCTTAACGTCGGTTTCATAAAAAATCAACTCTGCTTATCTGAATTTGCTCTATTTTTTAAAATTTCGCGAGAACTTTCATAGTCTTGTTTTATGAATTTAGCAATAAATAACCAAATGACCCCTGAGATTAGCCAAAATAATGCTCCATATAAAATAGTTAGTCGAAAGCTATTCAAAATGATCATGAACACAGTACCTAATATTATCCCGAGCCCTGCTCCGATAAAATCAGTCAAGTCGTAGAGAGCGCCTGCAGTCCCGCGGTGTTCTGGAAGATTTATATGCGTTCTAGCAACTCCCACTGTTGTTCCAACTGGGGTTCCGCAAAAAACGCACAGATTAAAAATAAGAATAAATCCAATAAAAGCTGGGTACAATTGGAGGAAGATATCAATTCTATTGATTTTCTTATTTATATCATTTGGGTAATTTATTCCAAGAATTAAAATTGAATAGAAGATGATTTGCATAAACAAGCAAATAATTGAAAATAAGAGTATCCTATTAATCTTATTATGCTTAAATTGGCTGTCAATCCACCTTCCCGCAATTACTATTCCAACAAGTCCGCCTACTGCCCCTCCAGTTCCTAAAAGGAGCAATGCTAATCCGGTATCAATATTCAATCCATCATACTGACCACTTGTAAACCAATAGATCATATATCTGCTTACAATAACGACGCCTATCATTCCACTAATTCCTTGGGCTAAGAATAATGAGTTTGTCTTTTTTTTTAAGATTATTTTAATCTCTTCTGAAGTTATATAATATTTATAAGAAAAATCTTCAAAAGTTTTAAATTCGGGTTCAATTGAAGCAAGATTGGGCTCCTTACTAAATAGGTTGAATCCAAATAGAATTAGAATTCCTAATATCGCAAAGATAAAAGTCGGGGCTTTCCAATTTCCAAGGCTTTCTCCAATAAGACCATTGATAACTATATTAGAGCCTTTTATAATATAAATAAAAATAGTAAAAATTGAAAATAATTTACCTCTATCTTCAATTTTAAAAACATCTCCTAGATATGAAGCAATTAAGGGCCCACTAGCTCCAAATGACAAACCCCAAATGATCTGAATCAAGCTATACGTAAAAAAGTTGATTGGAATAAAAAATAACATAAAACTCCCGCTAATCCATAGCAGAGAACTTAAAGTTAAAATTATTTTTCTTTTATTATTGAATCTATCAACGAGATAACCCCAAATGAAGATGGTAAGCGCAATAGTATAACTAAATAATGACTCTGCAAATTGAATCTCTTGAAAAGATAATTCAACGATAAAGTCCAATAATATTGTTGAAACAGTAGTCCCCAAAATCCAGCAAAATATAATTGCTAAAAGCCAAATTAAAAAAGTAACGTTTTGCTTACTATCACTTGTCATAATTTAATTAAAATATTGATTTATTTAAAAGTATTAAAATTGAATTCATAATGATGGGTTGTTATGAGTAAAGAAAACACTAGAATTTCTAAAGATGAATATTTCATGAAAATTGCTGAGGTTGTCTCTCAACGCTCTACGTGCGTAAAAAGAAAAGTGGGAGCCGTACTAGTCAAAGATTCACATATTATCTCTACAGGTTATAATGGTGTGCCACCTGGGTTTAAGCATTGCACCCCTGAATCCTGTGTTAGAAAAGATTTAAAAAGTGGAGAAAAACCAGAATTATGTAAAGGTGTTCATGCTGAAATAAATTGTATTATACAGGCAGCTATACATGGTACGTCGATAAAAGGAGAAACTACCCTATTTAGCACAACTTATCCTTGTATGAGTTGTTTGAAATTAATTATTAACGCAGGAATCAAAAAAGTGGTTTATAAAGAAGGATATAATATGGAAAATAAAGTAAAAGAAGAATTACTGAAGGAATCAAATCTAATTATTGTTAATTTTTAGTAAAGAAACTTTTTATCCCTTCTAAAGAAACTTTTTAGCCTAACTACAAACTTTTTACTGCAACTGGCAATTCAATCAAATAACTTAGAAATATATATAAAATTTAGACAATAAATAAATTCTGCTCAGCACTAGAAATTACTTAAAATAGGATTT
>JBHLNT010000135.1:0-11182 GCA_048941265.1 Promethearchaeota archaeon | reverse complement strand
CTGAATGTACGCCAATCTCCAGTAGTACCCATAGCCCCATCGATAGGTAATGAGATTGGAATTGGTGATAACTCCTCCCAACAAGAATATTCTTGGACTATAGGGCGCTCTTCCCTCGATTTATTTATTTTTTTCCATTTTTCTATATCTGCCATATTTAAACCTCCTTTACTGATTCGTATGCATCTTTCGCTACAGCCATATTCTTCTCTATTCTCTCTTCTCCAAATTCTTTTTTTAAGACTTTTTCCATTATTTTGAGATCATAGTATCCCGAAACCTTTCCAAATGCACCCAACATCGGGATATTTAATATAGGACCGCTGGAATGCATAAAATCTCGTTTAATACAAATACCTGTTGCATCAACAATAAAGATTCTAATATTTTTAGGTAATTTAACCTTATTTAATGCATTCACGCTATCCGCAATAACTGTTACACCTTCCTTAATACCATCTCTTATAGCTGGGATCCCTAATAATGAAGTGTCAAATATTAGCATGTAATCGGGATTTTTCACACTGTCATAAGTTCTAATTGATTTTTTTTCAGAAATTTTAGTAAAAGCTTGGATAGGGGCTCCCCTTCTTTCAGCACCTATAATTGGTATTGCAATTGTATCTTTGAATCCTTTTTCAAAAGTTAATTCTGCCAACAGCTGGCTCGCGGTGACTGCTGTTTGGCCGCCTCTCCCGTGAAGCGTCACCTCTATTATTCCGTTATCTTTCAATTTTTTCCAACATTTTATTTTTTGATTTTAATATAGTTATTATCTAAGCAACCAATAAAAACCCAGAAGCGCAAGTTTTTATTGATTTCTTTATAAAATTAATACTACTACTTGAATTACTGAGAGTACTAACAATAATATAGAGTTAAGAAGAATTGTTGACTTTTTTATCGTAAGATTAAGCATTTTTTCCCAACTTTATATTATTTATACAGAAGATAATTAACTAAGTATTAATGGAGTTAAAATTTGGTAATATTAAAAATTTTTGCATAAACTTTTTAAGGTAGCTCTTTAAATGACTACTAAAATGATTAAATCTTATGCTTAAAAATCATTAAAATCATATTTACCACATAAATTCACTAAATTTTAGAAAAAATTAACTTCATATTATGTCTGGAAAAGGGAGCAACGAGGAAGAACAGTTTTCATTCAAATGTCCCTCTTGTGATAAGGGAGTTATAACAATTAATACAATCGATTATGATCTTCCCGATGGGGATAAAATGTTGATTGTTAAATTCTCCTGCGATCAATGTAATTATCGTAAAAATGACGTTA
This sequence comes from Promethearchaeota archaeon, assembly GCA_048941265.1. Classification (GTDB taxonomy): domain Archaea; phylum Asgardarchaeota; class Lokiarchaeia; order Sigyniarchaeales; family SOKP01; genus LW40-45. The sequence goes on along the minus strand of JBHLNT010000135.1, from coordinate 9,885 downwards.
TTCCTATGACCACAAGAATAGATCCTGGAATTATGACTCTAAAAATACAAGATGAGAATGATCTTAAATCGAAGATTTATCGTTCACCCACAGGAAAATTAGAGATTCCTGAATTAGAACTTATCGTTGAGCCGGGACCAAGGGCGGATTTTTATTACACTAATGTGCAGGGTATTCTTTTTAGATTCGAACAAGCGGTCTTAATTTATAGAAATAATCTTGAAAAAAATGATCCCCAATCCAATGAAATTGAAGATATCTTAGGAGATTTAAAGAAAGCAATAAACGGAGAATTAAAGTTTACTTTAATAATAACGGATCCTGGGGGAGGAAGCTATATAATACCCCAAGATGCTTCACATTATTCGTTTAAAAAATTAGATAATATAAAAATGGAATAGTATTAACCAAGGATTTTTCAGATATAATAACTTTTTTAATTTAAATTACTTAGAAAATCTATATTGATGAGTTATAATTAAAGTGATTGTAAATGACTATTAAAAAAGTTGGAATCCTTACTGGCGGAGGCGATTGCCCCGGACTTAATAGTGTACTGTATGGTATTATGTTAAAAGCTTTCGACGCTGGTGTTGAATGTGTAGGAATAGAGAAAGGATGGAAGGGATTTTTAGAAAATTTAACTATCCCCCTTAATATTGCAGAACATGACGATCTTCATACAATTGGTGGAACGCTATTATATACTAGCAGGACAAATCCCTTTAAATCAATCGAAAAAGCAAAAACAGAAGAAGAAAAAGAATCTCTTAAACAAAAAATTTCGAAGGAAATGGCTAGCAAGTTTAATGAGTTAGGAATCGATGCTCTAATCGCAATAGGGGGAGATGATACCCTAGGGGTTGCGGATGCTCTCTATAAATATACTAATGCTAAAGTTGTTGGTTGTCCAAAGACGATTGACAATGATTTAGCGGGAACTCATTACACTTTTGGATTCTGGAGTGCCGTTCAACTTGCATCAAATGCCATGGATAATCTTACAACCACTGCAAGATCTCACCAAAGAGTATTTGTTGTTGAAATTATGGGTCGAGATGCCGGTTTTTTAACCATGTACAGCGGAATTTCTTCGGGAGCAGATATCATTCTCATTCCTGAAACGCCATTCGATTTTGAGAAAGATGTAGTAGAGGTCCTTAAAAAGAGAGCAGAAGCTGGACATAAATATCATATGATCGCATGCTCTGAAGGAGCATATCCCGATTCGGAATCACTTAAGAGAGATTTTAAGACAATTTCCCAAGAAACCATTGATAAATTACCAAAAGATGTCTTTGGAAATCCTGTCTTACCCGCATTAAATATTTCAAACATATTAGTAAAAGAATTAAATCTAAGAGATGATTTGAAAGAAGTATTTAAGAAAAACGGCACGGATTTTGAATGCCGTAGTGTAGTTCTTGGTCATACTATGAGAGCCGGAACTCCCAATTCTTATGATAGAATATTAGGGCTGAGATTTGGCTTAGCTGCCATGAAACTGGTGCTAGAAGGAAAATTCGGAAAAATGGTCTCCCTCCAAGGGACCGATATTACTACTTTTCCACTTGAAGAGGGAGTGAAAAAGAAGTATATTAAACCCAGCAGTGATAAATTAGAACTTAGGGACTTAATGGTTAAAATTCGATATAAATCAAGAGAAAATTAACCTGTTTTTTTTATTCTTTTTATATAAATTATTGAGATTGGATACGTCCCGAACCTTGACTATAACCAATTAAATAGTGATGTATTTTGTCAAAAGCAAATTGAATATACATAGTTCTTTTACGCATCATCGTTTCTAAGAAAAAGAACTTAATAGTAAAAATTTCTCCATTCCTAATAAAGATTGGAAATATAGTCCATTTTGCAAAATAATAGTTTGACCTACATAGCTCTAACCCCTTTTCATAAAGGATCAGTTCTTCGGTATTTAAGATAATATTGGTATTAATTATCTCCTTTCTTTTTGAGAAATGAGATCTCATTTCTAAACTAGATGATACTTTATTTCCATTGATTTCATAGTTAAATATTGCGAAATAAAAGGGCAAAATTCCTGGCAGGAATTTCTGACTCTCTTTTAGATCTTTAGAAAACCAGAGTTTTGAAAAAATTCGATATACATAATAAAGAATGAAAAAAGAAGTAAAGCCGTTAATGAACAACCATAAAACATATGTACCTACAGAATAGATATACAGCGGGATAATTATCAAAAGAAATAGTGCCGAATTGAGTAAGGTAAATAAACTGCCTGCTTTTTCGATATTAAAACTGTTTTCTTTTTTAGAAAGCGGATATAAGAAAGGAATTTTTGTAGTGGTAAGAAGATCCATAGAGACATGCAATCCATAAAACGTCATACCAATAATCCAAACGATAAGAATGGATTGACCTGTAAAAAGATAATATATAACACTTACAATAAATGATATTATTATCCCTACAATATATGAATGAGACCCTCCGCGATGTTCAATATAATTTGATTTAGTAAATCTTTTAAAAGGCCTTAGAAATATATCTAAATCGGGTAGCATTGAGAAAAATATCGCTAATATTAAATAATCAGCAGGAATCTCATTCAAGAAAAGTAAATAGATAAGTGCTCCAAAAACTAAATGAGTAAAAAAGTCCATTTTTAGAATTACATCCCTTGTTTCAATTAAAAATTATCAAAAAAAAGTGTTGATTCATTTCTATCTTTTTAAAAATAAATATTTTTTTGAATATATCCTTTTGGATTCTCGAATTGGTGAATAATCTTTTCTGCTGCTGTGCCACGATAAATTGTTTTAAACTTTCCTTTAGGCTCAAGGGTAAGTGTTAGTACATTACTTTTTTCATCATCGTTAAGAGCCCTGATCCTGTTAATAGTCCATTCTAGACCACTATTATAAATTATTTCGTCCTGTTGTCTTCGCTCATTCAATTGAAACTTCTGAAATTTACCATAGAGCCTGATCAGCCCTCTTGTAAAAATACTGAAGTTATTAGCATGCTCATCATAAGCATATTCAGACATTACAATAATTCTCTTTACCCCGTTTTGTTTCATTGCATCCACTACATTCTGAGTTCCCTCTGAGAATAGAGGAATTCGCTGAGTCCTCATCCTCCAAGCAATGAAGGTCGCATCTACATCTTTAAGGGATTCAATAATTTTTTGCTTATCAAAGACATCCCCCTTAATGACCGTAAGATTGCCATGTTTATATTGGATCTTTTCCGGAGTTCTCACATACGCAACGATCTCATGACCTTTCCCTAACGCCTTATCGAGGAATTGTTGTCCCAATCCTCCCGTAGCGCCGAATACTGCAATTTTCATACTTTTACCTCCTTCTTTTTTCTACATTGTATTATTTTTTTGTATTTTTATTTTTTTCTCAAAACCTTTTTATGTCTTAAACCTCAATCAATTGATATTCAGTTGAACCGACCCCAATTTTTTCTGTATAATCAAGTTGTTTCTACTGATAGTATAAAAATATATTGGAAAAATATTAATACAAAATAAGTTATTACAAATAAAGAAGTTATGATTTCAATCACATAAATTATAAATCAATTAAAGAAAGAATTAAAATGGCAGTATCTATATATGGATTAGTTGGAACATTTTCAATAGTGTTTGTTTTTGGGATATATTTCATTATTACATTAAAGTCGTATATCCAGTCTAAAAATATAAGTTCCTTATTTTTTTCTATATCATTTTTTGCAACAACAATAACTTATTTAGTCTGGGGATTAAGAGTTATATTAATATCTCAATACGAGCGTAATATAACAGTTCTTTTACCCTATTGGAGGGCGGCTTATTTATTTGCATCTTTGTCCTTAATTTTTTTAGATTTAGCTAGTCTAAAACTCGCTGAAATCAGCAATAAAAGTTTATTAATCCTCTTATATTTATTAATTATTGTCACTTACATCGTTATGGCTACAATCCTCTTCTTAGGTTTTGAAGTTGAAATAACTATTTTTATGGATGTTTCGGATCTACGCATTGTAAATTCATTGGTATATATATACTTCCTAATTTTATTGCTTTTTTACCTAGCACTTCCAAATTCTATATTTTTCAATTATCTAAGAAAAGGTCTTTCAAAAACTACTTTCGCCTACAAAAAGGTTCAGATTATAGAAATAGGACTATTATTATTTACAATCGGGACAATATTGGATGGTGCTCGATTTCCAAGTAATATAGGAATATTAATTGCGCGAATTATCATAATGATTGGAGGATTATTTATGATGAGAGGATTTACAATGAAGATTAAAATGAGAGATGAAGATAATATATGAATATAGGGGAAGAGCTTTTTATCTTGAGGAGAAGTGGAGAAGTATTACTTCAGATAGATATAAATTATTTTGAAGAAAAAGAAAGTAATTTACTATTTGGAAGTTTCATCTCAGCAATTATGGATTTTGCTCAGAAATCATTTGGTTCAGGGATTCAAGACCTTACATTAAAGGACAAATATGTTTCATTTTTAATTGATGAAGAATATAATGTTGTTATTGCTTTAGTTAGCCAAGATTCGAAAAAGAAACATCTTAAAAAACATTTAAAAGAAATCCATCAATTATTCACTAATTCCTTTGATAAACAAACTATTCAGAACTTTGATGGAGATCTCTCAATTATGCGAGATTTTTCCGAAAAATTGAAATCCAAGTATAAAACAAAAATAGATGACTTCTTAGAAAATTTTTGATTGAATTTTTAAGTTAATTTGTTTGATCACAACGATTACTTCTTATTCAATTCTAACACCCTGTTTTTTGAGGACCTTCTGGACTTTCGAGATATCAACCCGCCTGCATACTTCGGCGTCCTGAAGAGACACGGTAGCAGCCACCCCAGCACCTTGACCTGTAACTGTACAGCATGCCATTTGACGGGTTGCGGCATGATATATTTTATCTCCGGCAACACAGCGACCTGCCACTAAAAGATTTTCCACTTTCTTTGGTACAATAATACCGTAAGGAACTTGGAAATTCAAGCTACAAATCAAAAAAAAATTAGATTTTTCACTTATTTTTTTTAATAACAAATTTCATTTTATTCTCAATTTTTTAAAAATATATATTTTTTTGAGTTTATTCGTCTGGATTTTCGAATTGATAAAGAATTTTTTCTGCCACAATCCGACTATAAACCGCCGTAAATTTTCCTTTTGACTCAAAAGTGAGCTCTAATTCATTGTTTTTCACTTAGTAATATTTTTATGAAAATAACATCTCTCAAAAAGAGATTTATTTTTTTTTAGTTTCCTTATGATCCGCACTCTCAATTATTATTTCTTTATTCCTCTTATCCGTCAATCTCACAGGTTTTGACTCATCAATCGGAGCATTACACGCCCAACATGCGTTGTCTATCTTTATCAATGCTAGAGCACATTTTTCACAATATAAAGCATCACATACACAAATATAACTGTTAAACCGGATAACCTTTCCTTTACACACTAAGCAAATTTTTTTTTCTTTCGAAACCGTTACTTCTTCTTCAGTGACTTTTTGAGGTTTTGTAAGTGCCGCTAAAATATCAGGATGCTCTTTTTCTCTTTCCTTTTCGGTTTCAAAAGTCATTAATTTTAGAATTCTCAAATTTAAATATATAATAAAAAAAAATGCTATAGACATTAATCTAAAAAGAGGTATTAAAATCATAATAAAAGCCATAATTATATTAACTATTATCGAAATACTGATAATAAACGTCCAATATTTCCTGTTTTTTGAAAAAAAATCCGGATTTAATATCATTGGAGAAATCATAAAAGCTATTCCTATAATGGATAGAATAGGAGGTATTATTAAAGGAATTAAATTAAGTGTTTTTACTTGAAATACCGATAAAAAATAAGCAGCATCACTGATAACAAACCCAAGAAGGATTAATGCTGAAACTGCCTTAAATTCTCTTTCAGACCATTTCGTAAATAATAAAAGAATAATAAGAAACATAGAAATGCCGAAGGCTAAATATATCAAAAACACTAACTGGATGTCTTCAAATGGTAGTAATATAAATAGTGGTATCGAAACAAGACTAATTAATGTAATAATATATCTAGTATGCTTTATTATTCTTTCAAAAGACATCAAGAAAATACTAAATCCTAAAAGCAATGAAATATATGCACATCTACGCAATATCTCAAAAATAACAGGTGGATTGCTGTAATCGCCATAAAATGTAAAATCCTTAAATGTGCCACTTATAAAAAACTCACTTAAATATCTAAAAATCCTATCAAACGCATATCCTATTAAAAAACTAGCAAAACCATACATAATTAACCTTTCTTGAGAATTTTCTCTCTTTCTCCCTTTAACAATATATATAATTCCCCCGAATAAAAGTAAAGCTATCGCTATTCCCCATAAAAGTCGCTCTATTGGATCCCAAATCATAACCTCTGCGATTTTAAATCACCTATTAATTCTTCTTAAACTCAAAAAAATGCAGTATTTATCACTACACAAGGATTTCTTTATATTACTTTAGATTTATTTTCTTGAGTAATAATAATCCTCTGGCTATATAAAAACTTTGTAAAGAAATTCTTCAAAAATTATATCCATGAGACTTTATTTACCATAAATCTTTATTCAATTCTAACACCCTGTTTTTTGAGGGCCTTCTGAATTTTTGAGATATCAACCTGCCTACAAGTTACATTGTCCTTAAGAGATAAAGCAGCAGCTACTCCCGCACCTTGACCCGTAACAATACAACACACCATTTGACGTGTGGCTGCATGCGAAATTTTATCTCCGCCAACACAGCGGCCAGCCACTAAAAGATTTTCCACTTTCTGTGGTAGAATAATACCGTAAGGAACTTGGAAATATCGGCCCGTTGTAGGTAAAATAGCAATGTCATAACCATCAATAAATTCCGGACAAATACCGATAGAGTCCTCAAAACGGGCCTCATTTCTCACATCATATTCTGTAATATTGTATTCTCCTATTATTTTTCTTGATTCTCTGGTACCTAATGATGATCCAATGTTTCTTAGCCTCGCTTTTTTAAATCCTGGAGTATGCTTTTTTAAAGCGTCAATGGCCCACATCACCCATTTTCTCCCCTCAATCTCTGCTTTGGTAAGATCCCTAACATCTGTACAATCAATATCGGTCATATGAACTGTATTAAGGGATGTGATTTCTCCCGCATCTGTATAGGTACTCCAAAAGCTTTCTATTCTAATATCCTTAGGAAATTTATTGGGTAATATTGCTTTGTTAAAAGGTTCTACCAGATATGTACTGAACGCATCTTCTTCCTTTCCTGATGTTTCACCCCAGTCTCCTATACTACCACGATTTAAATAGATATACATCAAAAATTTTCCAATATTAATACCGCTGCAACCGAAATTTGTGGTTACTTCCATCAATTCATTTTTAGGACTTTTTCGAAATGGAGTCCCAGCAAAAAATGCAATATCGGCATCCCCCGTCGCATCGATTATTCTTTTAGCTAAAATTGCTTGTCTGCCGGATTTGCTCTCAGTAATAATCCCCTTGACTATATTCCCCTCCATGACCACATCAACAGCTAAACAATGCAAAATGGGAGTAATTCCTGCTTCCTGAATTAGCACATCAGCCACATATTTAAATACCTCTGTATCTATTACCTCAAATGTTGGTTTCCCATTTACCATCAAGCCTTCTTGTTCAAGCATTTCTACCATCTCTGGATTCTTGATTTTACCCATTATGTCTATGGTTGCCCCCATTTCTTTAGCTCTTAGTTCAAATTCTCTTTCAATCCCCCCGGCATCGATCGTTTTTGCATAACGATACCATGCGATAGTTCCCATCATTACCTGTGTTATCATTCCTCCAAAAAAACCATATCGTTCTACAAGTATTGTATTCGCTCCCTCTCTGGCTGCCGCTAACGCAGCAGAAAGCCCTGCTGGCCCTCCTCCAATTACTAAAACATCAGCTTCCGCCATAACAGGGGTTTTTCTTGATTGCTCTTCTATATATTTCATAATATATTACCTTAATCTAACTTTTTGAATGTTTCGTAGATTAGTCTTATGTTCATTTTAATCCAATATTAAAAGGTAATTATAGAAGTGTAATCTCTCTAAAAAACATAGTTAGTAGGATTAAAAAATACTATAAAATGATATTTTTATATCTGTTTTTTAAAATTAAAAATAAAAAGAAAATATCCATAATATTTCTCTTCTTCATGGTCTGCAGCTATAGCATCCTGCTCTCTATCCCTGCTAAGCCATTTTTCGCTTGATAATTTCTTATACCATTCATGCTGTATAATTAGAGACATGATCTCATTGAATTTAAAAAAATTATAATCCTGTTCTTTTTTCCAATTCTTCTGGATAGCGGTCGCCCGCTATTTTGATTTTTTCAAGTGCGGAGTTTATGTTCTGTGATTCTTCTGCTGTCAATTTAATGTCAATTGAACCCAAATTCTCCTTAAGGCGCTCCAACTTCGTCGTACCGGGTATGGGAACTATCCATGGTTTTTGAGCAAGCAACCATGCTAATGCGATTTGGGCGGGTGTTGCATCCTTTTCTGCTGCAATCTTTTTTATTAAATCCACCACAACCTGATTTGCATCGAGATTGTCAGGAGTAAAACGAGGGACAATGTTACGAAAGTCGGATTTTTCGAATTTAGAGTCTTTATTAATTTGTCCAGTTAGGAATCCTTTACCCAAAGGGCTAAATGGAACGAATCCGATCCCAAGCTCTTCAAGTGTCGGAAGTAATTCTTCTTCAGGACGCCTCCACCACATTGAGTATTCACTCTGAACTGCTGTCAATGGAAGTACTTTATGTGCACGACGAATAGTTTGTATTCCAGCCTCAGAAAGCCCCCAATGTTTAATCATTCCTTCATTCATTAAATCTTTTATTGTTTCAGCCACTTCCTCAATAGGCACATTAGGATCTACACGATGTTGATAATAAATATCAATAACATCGGTCTTAAGACGTTTAAGCGAACCTTCTATAGATGTTCTTATAACTTCGGGATGACTATCTTGTATTTGTTTCCCTTCAACACTTTTTATCCCAAATTTGGTGGCAATTACCACCTTATCTCGATAAGGAGCGAGAGCTTCACCCACTAATTCCTCATTGGTAAAAGGTCCATACATTTCTGCTGTATCGAAAAGATTAAAACCAAGTTTGACAGCTTCGTGAATTAACTTGATCATTTCGCTTTTGTCTGGTACTTTACCATATGCATAACTCATTCCCATACATCCCAATCCAAGGGCAGAAACTTCAAGACCGCTTTTTCCTAATTTTCTTTTTTCCATTTTTCTTCTCTCTTTTATACCTTTTACTTTATTTTATATTATAATAAATTACAATTTAAGTTGAGCCCTTATTATTCTTAATATGAATTTTATTAAGCCAGTTCTCTACTTCACTCCTTGCATTCTCTACGCTTCCTCCGCGAAAAGAAATTGCGTCAATAATTTCTGCTTTAGTGCAAAGTCTTACGATAATTTTTACACTATTTCCAAGCCCACTTCCCTCATGCGTACAGAAAGGGATAATTGTTTTTCCTGAAAAATCATGGGATTCTAAGAAAGTGCAAACTGCCATCGGCATAGTTCCCCACCAATTAGGGTAACCTAAAAATACCACATTATATGCATCTATATCTGCAACATGATCTAAAAGTTCTGGTCTTGCATTTCCTTTTAATTCTTGTTTTGCAACTTTAGTCGTTTCCTCATAATCTTCAGGATATGGTTTTACTGTATCAATATAAAACATATCTCCTCCTGTAAACTCATTTATCATCTTCGCTATGACTTCAGTATTACCTATTGGTAAATA
>JBHLNT010000350.1:0-2803 GCA_048941265.1 Promethearchaeota archaeon | reverse complement strand
TTAAGTTTTCTTGATAGAATATCTCCGGGAAACAAAATATTTAACAGAGATACCCCCGGTATATATATAAAACCGATTAAATAAACAATTCCACGGAAGTAATTTAATATATGAACTTCAGTCCAAGAAATTGAAGTAATAGGAAAGGATATAGGAGGAATAAATAATGAAATTCCCATAAGAATTAGGATAATGATTTTCATAAAATTTTCTGATAAAAATCTAAATCTTATGAATTGTTCATCTTCTTTTTTAAGATTTAGAATAAAAAAGAGAAAGAAGCCAAATATTATAATTCCAAATCCAATAAACAAAATTGGGGATATTTGATAAAAATAACCCATTGGGATTAAAAAAAAAAAAATGATAATAAGGAACAAGCAGAAAATAAATAAAGAAACAAATAAGAAGAGTAATTGATTCTCTCGAATTTTTAATTTATTAATCAAATTTATCTCAACTGTTCTCTGCTAATATTCCTTTAAATTAATACTTATAATAAAATTAGATTTAAATAATTTATTTAAATCTTTCCTTGCTTCTTTTTGGTTTCTAAGATAAATTGAATTAAGAAAGCATCCTACGAACTAAGTCAAAAGTCTTATTTAATAAAAAATATGAAATATAGAATAATGAATCATGGATGATTTTACTTAAAAAAGTTATCAATATTTCTGAATAGGAATAACAAAAAGTTTAATTTTCCTACCTTAGAATTAAGATTCATTTTTCATTCTTTTTGTAAAAATAAACTTAATTATAACCTGAAAAATTAGTTTAAATAATTATCAAATAATTACTATAATTTTCAAAAGATTGACAATGGAAATCGGAAATACAAATAAAAACTCATCAAATATAGAGGATGAGTTTAAAAACCTTGCTAAAAATTCTTTTTATTCTCTCTTAAATCAATATGGCACAATTTTCTTTTTAATAATTTCTTCGTTTTTTATTGCTCGTTTAATCTCTCAAGAATTATGGGGATTATTAATACTAGCTAACTCATATATAATGATAGTTGCTATAATCACATTTTTTATACCTCCAGCTTTAGAATATTCGATAATTTACTATCTTCCGAGATACTCACTTTTAAATCAACAAACAAAATTAAAATCATTTATTAAAAAAGGATTAGTCATCAAAAGTATTGTTATATCTGCTGTTTTTCTAATTAATATTCTCTTATCTCAATTCATTGTAGAATTATTCAATATTGATCAAAAAATTCAACTAATTTTATTAATATATTTAATTTCTCCTCTTGTTTTTGTGTTAGGATTTCAACCTATTTTTAACAGTATAAATCAAGGATTAAATAATTTTAAGATTGTTTTTATTCTGTTTATAATAAAGGCTATTATAAATATTAGTTCTTTAATTTATGTCATTTTATTCATCAAAAACGTACAGATAGAACTAATTGCTTTAATTTATCTTATATCTGAGGTGGTTCCTTTCATTTTAAATTGCATTCTTATACTCATCAAGGTATTAAAGATTGAAGACACAGAGGAAAAAGGTTTAACATATAAAAAAATCTACCAAATGACAATAAAATATGGGCTACCTATAAGTTATAATTATTTAGAGTATACATTGTGGAATGAAATTCAAATTCAAGGAATTGGGTTATTAAATCAACCACAATACATTACAGGATATAATATATCTTTAAGTTATTCAAATGTTGCTAAAAACGCTAGTTCAGCTTTACATACTCCACTAACAACATCCTTTAGCCGATTAAACGTTACTGAAGATTTAAGGTCCCATATTTCAGTCTATAATCTAATTATCAAATATTCTTTATTCCTATTGTTACTTTTTTCAGGATTAATGTTTTTCATTACTAACTTTTATTTAGAAGTAATCTATGGCGTTTCATATTTGAATTTCACTAATTTTCTCAAGATAATGGTAATTTCGATAATTTTTCGTGTTTTAATAACTCCATTTGATTCTATATTATATGCTCAAAATCGAACTAAACTTTTACCACCTATAAGACTGATTATGTTATTAATTCAAGTTTCGATATTTTTCATTGGGTTAATTGGTTTTGGGATAATTGGTGCTGTATTCGGAATTTTAATTATCAATATTTTACTATTTTTGTTATTTCTCTTTCTAAATTTAAAAATTCTAAAGGTAAAAATTGAATTAAAAACAATTTTTCTTCAGTATTTAGCATTTTCCATATCAATTCTACTAACTCTGTTATTAGATTTTCTAATCTATAAAAATCTTTATTCTTCTTTTATTCAGTTTTTAAATCTTAGCTTTTTCCAATATTTCCCATTATTTTCTATAATTACTTTCTTTTTAATATTTTTTATCTTCAACGTTGTCTTTAAAACTTTTTCAAGCAAAGATATAGAAATATTAGATTCATTTTTGAATAAGGAGAATCGATTAATAAGATATTTTAGAAAGAAATTTAAATTTATAATGAAAATAATCAGGTTATTTGAATAATCTGAATAATAAATTTTTAAAATAGTCAATTTTGGATTGAAAAAATTTAACTTTCTTGATTGAATTTGGTAATACAAATTTGAAGAATAAAGATTCTATTAAAAGTTTTAATCTTTGCTTTACTTTTAAGGAATTATTCTTTAAAATCTTAAAAAAGCTAATTCTCCTTGTCATTATTTCCTTTGTTATTAGAGAGACTCGATAGTTATAAAAAATCTCTCTCAAAATTTTTTCTATTAGGTATTTATGAATATCTTTATGTTTTTCATAAATTTGAGACATTATTTTATATTTTTTTAGAAAGAAGTAAGGACTGTTATAG
>JBHLNT010000134.1:0-11246 GCA_048941265.1 Promethearchaeota archaeon | reverse complement strand
TCAACAATAGGCAAAAAACTTACTCCTATGGAGCGAGAGAAGGAAATAACCCGTTGGCTCGATTTTCTTAATAGTATCCTAAATAATAAAAAAGTTTCAAGAATAGGACTTTTAAAACATTGGTACGATAAAGATTTACAAACTGAAGTAATTACCCTTGCAAGAACGGAAAAAATCTACATAGATAAAATCACTCCTGAATTTCTCTTAAATTTAGAAGAAGATGTTCTCTATGAGTTTTTGCCAGCATATAGTTTTTAATTCTTTATTAACTCAATATAATGAATAGGAAATTTATAGGGATAATAAATGAAAATAGTTGATTTGCGATCAGACACAATTACTAAACCATCTCCCGAAATGTGGGAAATGATTAAATCCTTAGATAATTCTCGCATAGGAGATGACGTGTTTGGTGAAGATCCTGCTGTAAATGAATTAGAAGAAAGAGCCGCGAAAATAGTTGGAAAAGAAGCTGCTGTGTATGTCACTTCAGGAACACAAGGAAACCTTGTTTCTTTGTTAGCTCATACTAATCGTGGTGAAGAAATCATGATTGAAGAACAATGCCATATTTATCAAAATGAATTAAGTAGTGCTTCAAAAATCGCAGGATTAAATATAAACGTGTATTCCTCTAATAGAGGCGCTCCTTCAATAGATGATCTACAAAAAATAATCGAAAATGATAGAGAAAAAGAAAATCCAACGACTTTATTATGCTCAGAAAACACACATAACTATCACGGAGGAGCTATAATCCAACCTAATATTTTAAGAGATTTGAAGCAGTTTGCTGTAAATAACGGATTAAAATTCCATCTGGATGGAGCAAGAGTATTTAATGCTGCCGTCGGGCTAGGGGTAAATATAACTGAAATTACTCAGCATGTTGATAGTGTCATGTTTTGTCTCTCAAAAGGGCTTTCTTGTCCTGTTGGCTCTTTAGTGGCTGGTCCTAAAAGTTTCATTTCAGAAGCAAGAAAATATAGAAAAATGGTGGGAGGAGGGATGAGACAAGCTGGAGTCATTGCATCCTTTGGATTGGTTGCTCTTGAATCAAAATGGATTCAAAGACTTGATGAGGATCATAAGAATGCTAAACTGCTTGCCGAGGGAATTGGAAGTTTTAATTTACCAATTAAAATATTAAAGCCTGATACTAATATCCTGATAATTTCTGTTCCTGAAGGTATTCGAATTGGAAAAGTCGTCAGGGCTTTCGGAAATGAGGGTGTTTTGGCATTTAATATCGATAAGCATAGAATTCGTTTTGTCACGCATTATGGAATCAATGAAGACGACATTCAATATAGTATCGAGAAAATTGGTAGAGTTCTAAAAAAACTGTTATAAAAAGTAGATTTTTATACATTAAAATTTTTTAAATTTGTGGAGTTTAAATATACCTCTCTTTATTTATATCGTGTAACTCTAAGAAAAAATATAATTTAATTAAAAAATAGAGTTGACGATCAAGTGAAATTAAATAAAAGTGTAGTAGTGGCTCTAGTAATCTTATTAACATTATCTTACGGTCTCAGTATGGCAAGCATGGGTGTTTCCATACCGGGATGCGGAGAAGGTTCACCTTAAATAAATTTAGCAATGAACATGCAGAGCACTTGATCTTTTTTCTTTTTTTTTCTTTTAATTTTTAACAAATTGTTTTGAGCTTAAATCAATCAATAATTTACGATTAAATAAATTCTGGTTTAAGTCGCTTAGTTATATTTATAATGAAAACTGATTAATTAATAATTAAAATTTAAAACAAAATATTAAGTAAAATTATTGGGTGAAAAAAAGATTTCAAACATAAATCTTGAAGATGAACAAGATGTTTATGTAAAACGAGGAATGGTAAGAGCCGAATTTGACTTCTGGGTTGGTATCGTAATGGATAAATTCTATGATGGTCTACAAAACAAACAGTTTATAGGTACAAAGTGTTCAAAGTGCGGAAAGGTATTTTTACCTCCAAGAAATAGATGTGGTGATTGTTTTGCTAAAGCTGAAGAATTTGTAGAATTGCCTGAAACAGGAGTGCTTAAAAATTTCACAGTAACGAATTACAGTGTTACAGAGCGTAGAGTAAGAAAAGGGAAGGATCCAATTATAGTTGGATTGGTTCAAGTGGATGGAGCAGATTCAGCCATGGTTGTACCAATCGTAAATACCACTCCTGATGATGTAAAGGAAGGGATGAAAGTTAAAGCTGTATGGGCTACAAGAATTAAGGGCCATCCCGATGATATAGCGGGTTTTGAGCCAGTGGGAGGTGGTTAAACTTGGAAAGAGTAGGAATAGTTGGATTTTATCAACTAAAGCCTGAGCTGGACATGATGATAAGTCCTTATGAGGCAATATTCACTGCTGTTAGGGGCGCCTTGGATTCTGCTGGCTTAAAAAGAAAAGATATTACCACGGTGGTCACATGTACTAACGATTATTATGATGGGAAAACGATTTCGAATTGTTTTAAAGTGGAAGCAGGAGGTGCTTATATGAAAGACGAAACAAAAGTGGAAATGGATGGTGCGCATGCTGCAGCATACGCTTTATATAGAATTTTATCTGGTAATCATAAATTAGCCATGATATATGGATTTAGCATGGCATCATGCTATTTATATGAACCAGTTAGAATTTTGGAATTAGATCCCACATTTGACAGAACAAAAAGCGTGATTAATCCCTATACTGCAGCTGGATTGCAAATGAGAGCTTATATGAAAGCTTTTGGCGTGAGTGAAGAGGATATTGCGAAAGTTGCCGTACAAAATTATAAGAATTCCACTAAAAATCCTTTAGCATTACCAGATACTCAAAAACCAGATATATCTGTGAAAGATGTGTTAAATTCCGAAGTTTTAAGTAGTCCATTAAGGGAATTAATGTATCCTATTCCATGCGATGGAGCGACTGCGATGATATTAGCACCTGAGAGGCAAAGTTTAAAGATTACAGATAAACCGGTATGGATTACCGGAATGGGGCAATGTCAGGAAACCTATTATTTAGGAGATAGGGATTTGAGTACCAGCGTTTCAATGGAAAAAGCTGCAGAAAAAGCTTACAAAATAGCTGGGATAAATGATCCTAAAAATGAAATTGATGTAGCTGAAATATTTGGGCATACTCCATGTGAAGAGTTAATATTGGCTGAGGCAGCACAATTAAGTGAAAAGGGAAAAGGAGCGACCTTACTTGATTCCGGACCTGCTTTAAACCCATCAGGAGGCGCTATGAGTGCCTTTACTCCCTGTGCATGTGGTTTAACAAGATTAGTAGAAGCAGCTAAACAGCTTCGGGGTGAAGCAGACGGATATCAGGTTTCGGGGGCAAAAAAGGCAGTCGCATCAGGACAGGTAGGCTTCTGCGCTCAAAATAATATATTCTATGTTTTGGAGGGAGGTGGTTAAAAATTGGCACATAAAGTACAACCAGCAATAATTAGTTGTGGATTTTGTGAACATGCTTCAAAGAGGTCTGATGTTAATATGGCCGAATTGGTAAATGAGGCAGTAGAGGATTGCATCGTAAAAGCAAGTATAGATTGGAAAGAAATAGACGCAATTGTGAACGGTAATATGCCAGCATTCGAGGGTGCTAACTTGCCTGAGTTATGGATGGGAGATCATATGGCTGCTAAAAATAAACCTATGCTGAGGGTTACCACAGGAGGAACCACGGGAGGTTCTGTCACAATAGCCGGATATTACAGTGTAGCATCAGGATTGTATGACATGGTTTTAGCAGTAGGATTTGAGCAACAATCATGCGGGAATACTACAGTAGGATTAGCCTCTGTAGGATTAGGAGAATTCACAATATTTTCGGATTTGGGCTATACTGTTGAGAGGATGAGGTCAAATATGGGTGCCGGAGCTGCTATTGGAATTGCATCTTATCAGGCTATGAACTATATGAGGCGAAGTCGAGCAACTGAAGAAGATCTTGCTCGAGTTGTAGTTCAAAATCGAAGAAACGCAGCGAAAAACTGGTGGACTCATTTAAAAATGCCTACTATTACTATTGAGGATGTGCTAGATACTCCATATATATCTTTTCCTCTGAGATTCGGGATGGTGTGTCCTGCATCAGATGGAGCCTGTGCGATGTTAATTACCACTGAAGAAAAGGCAAGGCAGATTGCGGATATCCCAGTCTATATAAATGGTGTTGCCAGTTATAGCAATGAATCCGCTATTATTGGCGTAGATTGCGCAGGTGCCGGTCAAGTTGATCCTTGTGAGCAATTAGGAGCGATGAAATCAGCGGAGGTTGCTTATGGACAAGCCGGTATTTCATTTCCAAATAAGGAAATAGATTATGCGGAAGTTTATTCTCCATTTCCTAACCAAGAACTTATGTGGGTAGAAAGAGTGGGACTTTTTGAGGAAAATCAGGCTCCAGAAGCTTATAGAAATGGTGTTACTGCACTTAATGGAGAATTACCAATAAATTGTTCCGGTGGAGTGAATTCAACAAATGCAATTGGAGCCTCAGCCATGGAAAGACCAGCCGAAGCAGCGCTGCAAATTATGGGAAAAGCAGGCAACCAAGTTCCAAAAACGGTTCATACAGCTTTAGGTCATGGCTGGGGGGGTGCTATTAATTTAATTACTCATGTGGTGATGTCAGATGAGCCACAGAGAAAATGGAGGTGAAATAAATAATGCCACTACCAGATTATATCAAAAAAGAATATAAAAAGACTCGAAAATTACACGGCAACTGGTACCTAATGAATTACAAATATAAATTCAACTTGTCACGAACGAAAGTGTTTTTAAAAGGTTTAAAGGATGGGGTTGTATTAGGTTTAAAATGTAGGTCTTGTAATACTGTTTCATTCCCCCCAAGGTTAATTTGCGGGAGGTGTCTTGTGAAACCCGATCAATGGGTAAGATTACCTGAAACGGGGACCATAGCTACTGGCTCAGCCACTTATGAAACGGATGATAAAGATCGTGAAAGACCTTTACCTGTGATAGCCGTTCGCCAAGACGGAGCAGACACACTATGGCTTCATAACATGCCAAAAGATATTGATTTTCATTCTATTTATATTGGAATGCCAGTTAAGGCAGTTTGGGCAAAAGAAAGGACAGGGTCATGGTTTGACATCGATTATTATGATGCGATTGAAGATCCAACCATCGAACTTAACAAAAAGGAACAAGAAAAAAATAATGAATAAATTCGTTCTAAATTAGTAAATTTTTTTTATTTTTTAAATAATTAAAGTGAAATATTTACTTCTTAATTTTGAAAAATATTAAATTCCACTAACGCAAAGTAAATAAATAATAATTTAATTTTGAAAATAGGGATTTAAATGGAAAAAATTTGGTTAAAATCATATGATAAACACGTTCCTGAGACTCTCACGTATAAGTATGAGGATTTTGGGACAATTTTGACACGAGCGATGGAAGCCTTTCCGGATAGAGTGGCGTTCTATTTCATGAAAAATGTTATAACATATGGGGAAGTTTTAGAGCTTTCTCGAAAATTTGCTACCTTTTTACAGAAAAATGGGTTGAAAAAGGGCGACATTGTTGCCATGAATATACCAAACTGTCCTCAGTATTTAATTGCGCTTTACGGAACGTATATAGCGGGAGGGGTATCATCGGGATGTTCACCACTTTTAAGCTCTGATGAAATTGCTTATCAAATAGATGATTCAGATGCAAAATTTTTAGTAACTATGGATATCATTCACGAGAAGAGAATTGGAGAGATATTAGATAAAATACCGAAGCTTGAAGTTATAATCCCTACAAATATTGCGGAGATGATGAATCTCCCGGGATTTATTGTAGGGATAGCGAAACTATTAGGAAAAATTCCAAAAGGAAAAATGATCCCATATCCAGGAAAAAAAGTTGTTCCCTTCCAAGAGGTAATTGCTACTGAAATCGATTTAAAGCCGGTCTCGATTGATCCCCATAATGATTTAATGTTGATTCAATATACGGGTGGGACTACAGGTCGCCCAAAAGGAACAGAAATCACGCACGCTAATTTATGTGCAAATATGCAACAGTTTGATGAATGGCTCAACAGGAAACATGGAACCGATATTGTCATTTCGGCTTTTCCGTACTTTCATTTGGCAGGGCTATTTATAGGACTATTCCTGACATATATTGGAGCTTCGCATATAATGATCGCCAATCCGAGAGACACTAACCATATGATAAAAGAAATTATTGATAAAAAACCGACTGTATTTGGTAATGTCCCTACATTATTTTTAATGATTCAGGATAATCCTAAGTCGAAGAAAATTCCTCCGGAAACCCTAGATAACATAAATTTATATGTTTCAGGAGCAGCTCCATTTCCAGCTGAAGCGGTTAGAGATTTTGAAAAAGATTTCCACTCAGAAAATAAATTCGTTGAAGTTTATGGAATGACGGAATCTGCAGTTTTAGTCACAGCAAATCCCGCTTTGGGTAAAAAAAAAATTGGAACTGTAGGGCTACCTCTCTCCGATACTGACTTCAAACTTATAGATGTAGAAACAGGTGAAGAAGTACCAATTGGACAGCCCGGTGAAATTTGTTTGAAAGGTCCACAAATTACTAAACGATATTATAAAAAACCAGAAGATACGGCAAAAACTTACATCGATGGATGGCTTCATACCGGAGATGTCGGTGTATTTGACGAGGAGGGTTATCTAAAGATAGTAGACAGGACCAAAGATATGTTAATCGTAAGTGGTTTTAAAGTGTATAGTGTGCATGTTGAGGATATAATGACAAAGCATCCTGACATCCAGATAATAGCAATTATAGGAGTGCCTGATCCAGCTCGACCGGGATCTGAAATCGTAAAGGCTGTAATTCAATTAAAAGAAGGAGTTGAAGCATCAGAGAGTGTAAAAGAAAGTATTAAACAATATGCTCAAGAATATCTTTCCAAATATGAAGTTCCAAAGATCTATGAGTTTAAGGAAGAACTCCCCCTGAGTTTAGTTGGAAAGGTTCTAAAAAAGGAACTTAGAAAGGGACAATAAAACTAAACAAATCATTTAATTTTTTTTTAATATTATTTTTTTATAATTCTATTAGTTTTTAAAAATATGAATTATTTAGTTTGATTTATTTATACTTGAATAAAAAATGTGAAATAATTAATAAACGGCAAATATGTATGCAAATTGAAGATTTTGAAGATATAAAGTATGAAAAGGAAGAAAACGGGATTTGTACGGCCACGCTGAGTAGACCTGAAAGACGGAACGCGGTTACATATATTACATTTTTAGAAATTTATACTGTTATCGAAGATATGGAGAAAGATAAAAATGCAAAAGTTTTGATCATAACTGGTGATCAAAAAGGGGATGCGTTTACATCGGGAGGGTATTTTAAGAAAGAAATGTTTCACAAAATGCAAAAATTTCCTGAAATTGATCTTATGGATATAGCACAAAAGAAATTATGCATGAAGATGTGGAATTTTAATAAACCTGTTATAACTGCGATTAATGGAATGGCTATAGGAGGTGGTGTTACGATGCCTTTAGCATGTTCCGATTTAATTTATATGTCCGAGGATGCGTGGCTGGGATTTTATTTTAGTAGAAGAGCCATAGTGCCTGAATTTGCACTTAATTTTGTCCTGCCTTTTTTAATTGGTTTTCAAAAAGCTAAAGAAATCTGTTATTTCGGCAAGCAGGTAACCGCTCAAGAAGCTTATGAACTTGGCCTTATAAATAAAGTTCTCCCTGTTGATGAGCTAATCCCTTATGCGAGGGAACAAGCATTTCGGCTTATCCCTCCTATGGGTCCGAGTTTATCCATAAAATTAATGAAGAAGACTATGCATGCCTATTTTAGCGATATTTTAAGTAACACCTTAGATTTAGAAAACAAGGCGCTTAGAAAACTTTTTGCATCGAAAGATTTTAGAGAGTCAATGGATGCCCTTAAGGAAAAGAGAGAAGCTGTGTTTGTAGGGCGTTGAACTAATCTTTAATTTATTAATTTTTTTAATTATTAAATTCAATTCAAAAAGAGAAAAAAAATAATTTTAAAAGTTATTTAAGAAGGTTATTTTTTATGGTATCAAGTAATTTTAATGAAAATAAAGTAATATCGAGTTATCCCGTGATTGTTATTGGTGCTGGATTAGGAGGTTTAGGAGCCGCTTGCCAACTTGCCTTAGCTGGAGAAAAAGTATTACTTCTAGAGAAGCACAACGTTCCAGGAGGATTTGCGACCTCATTTGTGAGAGGGCGATTTGAATTCGAAGGTGCTTTACACGAATTAAGCGATATAGGCACGGAAGAAGATAGAGGAGGGCTTTATAGATATTTAGAGAGATTAGGAGTAGTGCCTCATAAACTCAAGTTTAAAAACATTCCTGAAATGTATCGAAGTATATATTATGATGGTTATGATGTAACACTCCCCTTTGGAATTCAAGAATATACTGACAAATTAATAGAACTTTTCCCTCATGAAAAAAAAGGGATAGAAGAATTCATGGAAATGTGTAAAGCTGTTTTAGCTGGTATAGAATATATAGCATCAAAAGGTGGTAGGTTCTCACCACAAGAAATTCTTAAAGAGCATCCTTGGCTACCTCGTGTATCAGGGCTTACACTTTCAGGGTTATTTGAAAAATTTTTAACAGATAAAAAATTGATGGCCGTAATTTCGCAAATGTGGGGTTATGTGGGAGTTCCTCCTGATAGGGCAAATGCGTATGTTTATATTGCGATGCTTATCTTCTTTTTAAGATGGAGTGCAGCATTTCCCATAGGACGATCTCACTCACTCACTACAGCGATGGTGGAGGCTTTTGAAGAATTAGGCGGCGAAGTAAGATATAATGCTCTTGTAAACCGAATTCTCGTTGAGAGTGGACATGTTTGTGGAGTAGAGCTTTTAAATGGTGATATATATCGTTGTAAAGCAATAGTTTCAAATGTAAATCCAATTTGCACAACGATGAAAATGCTTCCGCCTGAAATTGTACCCGAAACTTATAAGAAGAGTATTTATGCCCCTGAAGTTGGACCATCTGGTTTTTCAGTGTATATAGGATTGAATGCGTCATATAAAGAACTAGGACTTACGTCTCATGAGGCATTTATTAATACCACTTATGATCAAAATGAAGCTTTTGATACGTTTAAGAAATTAGAACCACCTAAATATATGGTAGCAGCTTGCTATAACCATATTTATGAGGATATATCTCCGCCAGGAACAACTCAGTTAGTTTTAACCACTCTGCAAATGGGAAAACTTTGGCAAGGAATATCTGCTGACCAATATTTTCGCATGAAGGACGATATTGCTGATGGAATGATACAATTGGTTGAAGATATTATTTCTCCTAATATACGTGATTATATTGAGGTGGCAGAAGCCGCAACCCCTCTAACCTACTATCGTTATTCCAAAAATATTGAGGGGGCCATTTATGGAACAACTCAAGATGTCGAGAATGGACCCATGCTTCGACTAAAAAGCAGAGGCGCAATTCCGGGTTTATATCAAGTGGGTGCTTGGACTAATTTTGGAGGCGGATTTTCGACGACTATACTGGGAGGCAGGATAGCGGCTGGGATGTATTTTAAAGACAAGAGAGAGGGGAAGTGGTAAAAATATGATGAAAGATCTTAAAAAATATCAAAACGCAGAAAAATCTAAAAAACAACGGGAACAAACTCTTCCGATACCTTGGTATTATGATGGTCTTGAAAGTTTGTGTGATCGATTGCATCCTGAGAAGCAAATACTCAGACTAACTGATGTAAAAGAACTTTCATGGGATACAAAATTATTCCGCTTTACATCAGCAAATCCAAAAAAGTTGCTTGCTCCCTTTCGTGCTGGACAATATATAGGACTTACGACAGAAATAAACGGGGTAAGAACATCCCGCCCTTACTCGCTGGTTTCATCTCCTAATAACCTTGCTTATTACGAATTCGGTATTAAAAAGAAAGAAGGCGGTTTCGTAAGTAATTATCTCTTGGAAAATCTAAAAGTCGGAGATATATTGGAAGCTACAGGACCTTTAGGAGAATTCTATTATAATCAATTATTTCATGGCAAAAATCTCGTGTTTATCGCAGGGGGGTGTGGTATAACTCCTTTTATTTCAATGCTAAGAGATATTACAGAAAGAATTCTGCCAATCAATGTATGGGTAATTTTTGGATGTCTAAGTGAAAAGGACATTTTATTTCGAGAAGAACTTGAAGATATTGCAGAACGCCGTTCGAATGTAAAACTCAAATATATCCTTTCGGAGCCAGAACCAGATTGGAAGGGCGCTTGCGGATTCATAATAAAAAATGAAATTTCGGATTTTATAGGATCCATTGAGGATAAGTATTTTTATGTGGTTGGGAGCTTAAATATGTATCAATTTATTGAAGGAGAACTCAATGCATTAAACAATCCTATTCATCGTAGGAAATATGAGGCATTTGGAGTTCCTGACGATATAACAAAAATAATGGGTTGGCCAGATGATATTGATGGATCTAAAAAGGTAAAGATAATAGTTGACTTCTTATCACAGGGACAGAAAGAACAAATATCGTTTGAAGCATTGAGTATAGAACCTCTCCTCAACAGTGTTGAAAGACAAAAAGATTTAAGATTGGCAATTGATAATGGATGCCGTTCAGGACAGTGTGCTCTTTGTAGAACAAAAATGGTTTCAGGTAAAGTTTTCGTGCCTCCCGAGGTGACCATGCGTGAGATTGACCAAAATTATGGATTTATTCATCCTTGTATCTCTTATCCTCTAACAGATATTCATTTAGATTTAACATTAACTTAATTTTTTTTAAATTTCCTTATTTTATCTCAAAAGCACAGAAAGTGGAAATTAAATCCGAAATAAAAATAAAAAAAAATGTTAAGAAATTTATATTCCTAACTCATCTAGTTTTTCTTGAGTAGGTGCTCCGGTATCCCAATCCCAACCCCGCTCTTTATAGTAGCGCTCTAAGTTTTTATCTATATCTAGCTTTACACCAGCTATTTTGCCCATCGGCAAAACTCTAGTATTTATCCCGGCGAGTTTATCATCTGCTCTGGTAATTCCCATCTTACAATTGATAACTCTTTTAATGTTATTGATGCGTTCCCCAAGCTTCAAAAAGCTCTTTTTATCATAATTAAATCCGGTTGCCGCATTAATATATCCGAACATATCTTCAAGATCGGGATTTCTAAAATTACAATTTACTGCAG
>JBHLNT010000349.1:0-2820 GCA_048941265.1 Promethearchaeota archaeon | reverse complement strand
TCGTCGATAAAAATAGATATTAAAATTTATTAAAGCCCAAAGAGGATATTGCGGATTTTATAAAATTTATTAATTATATAATTTCATAATTTTTGTCCTAAGATGGCTCTATGACCTGTATCATCTATATAGATTTCTTGTAAATCAAAAGAACTGAATACTTCATAAATTTCTTCTAATGTAAAATAATGATGCGGTAAACCTTCTTCTATCCCCTTTTGAGGGATGTAAGTATTTTTTTCTATTTCTTTTAAATCCAATCTTTTTGCTTTTGCCTTACCTTTCAATATCGCAACAGTTATAAAAATCATACCCTTAACTTTTAAAATTCTTTTAATTTCCTTAATCGTAAAAATAATATCTCTCATTAAATTATGATGAATTACTTGTATGGATATAATGGCATCAAAAAAACCATCCGCAAAAGGAAATCTCTGTTCCATTCTATGATTTTTTAATTCTGCATTTAATCCCTCTTCTTTCAACCATTTGCTAGCAATTTCCAATGCTTTTGGTGATCCATCAATACCGTATAGTTCAAACCCCTTCCTGGCAAAAAATACGAGATGCCGTCCTGTTCCACATCCCAAATCTAAAATCTTTTGGATTCCTTGTTCTTTAAATAATTTAGCTAATCGTTCCATATCTGGATGTGGCTTTACAAAAATCTTACCTTGCTCAGTAAATAGATGGTCCCAATCCGGCATAATTATATATCACTCACCATCATTAAGGATATGTTTCCGTTTTTTATTCGGATTTTTACCTAGTTTATTATTAGTTGAAATACTTTTTTTATAGTTATTTGAGATTTTACGATAATTTCTAACCCTCTAGACATTTCGACCATTATTTCTTCAGCTGGCTTTTTTCTTGCCTTTATTTATTTAATTTTTTATGTTTGTAATTCCTTTGATCTTCCCTTATTTTAAAAGTATACTTTTTCTCTTCTCAATTAATCTAAGATTATCGAGTTGATTTTATATGATCCCGAACTAATTTTAAGTATTAAATCCTTTTCTTCAATCCCAAGAATTGCGACTGAATGTAATGCAATAGATAATCGTAGATTTGAGTAAATAAGCAATAATTTTTATGATTTCGGCTGATTTCTGCGGATAAAATTCGAAAAGTAAGTCCTTTTTACTATGAATAGAAATATTCATATGAATAACTATACGTTTCGAATAACCATACCCAACCAAAGTTGAAAGCATCATAAAACCAACCAATATAATAATAAACTGGTCCAGTTGGACTAAAAGTAGCAATAATCCACCCAGTCTCTATAATACCAATTACAATAGGTTTGCTTTTTCCTATTAATAACCCATCATAATTCTCATCAATCTCCTTAGCATCGAAATAGGTATAATCTGTACCGTTAAAAATAACATATAATTTACTGATACGAAATGTCTCCTCTATTCCATCATTTTCTTCATCGATATAAGAGACTCGTATGAGCGGCAGAAAATATCTTGGGACGAAGCTCACTGCCCAGATATCATTAATTTCTGATTCATCACTTATAAATGAAGGAACAAGGCGCCAGAAATCTTGATAAACATTCATGCAGTCGATTATAATGCCATCATCCTGCGGTTTTAAACCTCCATCTGTGACAATATGAACTACTACTGCTTCAGATTCCATTGATTTAAATGGATCATTTTCTAAACCAATAATAAATTCTTCCACCGTTGTCGGGAATACATTGATATCTAAGTCTAAGGGGATATACAATTCCAAATCGGAATCTATTCCATCATTTCTGAATTCATATACAATCATAATTATCGCATCCCTTCGGGGTCCCCAGAGATTACAAGTATCCCAAATACTTAATTTTCCTATTTCATTTTTCCCCAGCGGTAATCCTTCTACAGGCTGAAAATAGGGAATTCCTGGGATAATCGAAGGAGGGCCCCATGAATAATCCCCAAAACTTACGATTCCATTAAATTCATCCATAATAGCATCTCCCTTATTTTTTACATATAAACTTACGTTTAATAAAGCGCCTTCTTCTGGTGAGAAAGCGAATCTTACTGTTTGATTTGTCTCCGCATTAAATGTTATATGCGGTGCAAATTCTGCTCCCTCAGATTCATCTGTAATTATGTCAAAATCAACCTCTTCAGGTTCTGGCAGTAACCACCACAACAGTAGGAGGATAAATATAATAGCGATTGCGATTAATACTCCAATTACAGGGATAGCAGTACTACCTCCAGCGGCAGCCGTACCTCCAGCAAATAATGCCGTTAGGGAGGCTGAAAGAGCAATTCCAGATACAATAACAGAGGCAATTTGAGCAACAATTAATCCGATTAATAGTGCTTTTACGTAAACAGGAGATCCGTCCCAGGCCGTAATAGCAAATTCTATATAAACTAATAAATCCACAATACCCATAACAAAAGTATATGCATCAAGCCCAAATTTAATAAAATTACCAATAATTTTTTTTATAGATTGTCCTGATGTTTTTGCGACCATACCTACACTGCTTCCAGGGTTTTTTTTAAGAAATTTGGGGAGAATAGAATAAAGCCATTTACCTAATTTAGTGCCATAATTTTTTACCGCATCAACAAGTTTATTTAGTCTTAGGGTTGTATATAGCCATTGAAATGGTTTAGCTACTGTTTTTAGGATTTTTATACCTACATCTTTTACATTTATTTTTGTTTTTATATACTTAATTTTAAAAAAATTTGATACTCCCGAACAAAATTTAAAAAACACTTTTGTCAGCATATTTGGTCTTTTTGAAAGTTTTAATTCAATTAATTTGTTGATTTCGCTGCCTATTTC
>JBHLNT010000348.1:0-2826 GCA_048941265.1 Promethearchaeota archaeon | reverse complement strand
ATATTAAAACGATTATAATTCTTTTTGAAGTGAGAATACTTTTCGGTAGCAAGTGCTTTATAGGGAACTAAATAAACAGATTTTCCAAAACATTGAAAAACATTATGTACTGCACATAATTCTCCAATAAGTGTCTTACCTGATCCAGAGGGGGCACAAATTAAAAAAGATTTTCGGAAGAAAAGACCTTTTTTTATCGCATTTTTTTGAATTTCTCGCAAAGAGAAAATTTTATTCTCAAATAGAACACGCAATACACGTTTGTCGTATATAAATTTGAAAATCTCCTTATCTACATTATTATCTTTTACATCTTCTCCAATATCATCTGTAAAGTCCGTTATTACCGTTTAAGTCACCCTTTAGTAAGGATTCGTCCATTTTTTCATTATCTGAGAAAATGTTATTGAGTCTCTTGAAATTTCGATACTTTTAATAACAGTAATGTTCCTCACATGTAATCCTGGACTTATATAACAAATTAGTGCATGTAAAGGGGCTCCGTGCAGATGAATATGAGGAAAATAGATGTGTTGGTTAAGGGTATTCAAAGTTTCAAGTTCAACGCAGAGTTTAAATGTCTCTTCACAAAATGGACATTTAATCTGTTTATCAACATTTTTCTTCACTTCTTGTACATTTTTAATCTTTCCAAATACAATTTCGATAATAAATCACATCTAAATAATTGTTAAACATAAAAGGAAACCAAGAAATTTAAAGAAAAAAAATATGATGAACATAATTTCGTCTATTTTAAGAGAAAGAAAATTATGTTTTTAGCATAATATGAAAAGGTGACTCCTTTCCTACAAGGCACAAACGAGTGCCAAAACAAATTTAAGGGTAAGAGTAAAATCAGAGTGTTATACTAACACTACCAAAAGACAAAAATCCAGGGTTGTAGGGAGGAGTCATAATTTTAGATTTTATTCTTAATTCTTCCTTAAAATTTTCGTCGTTATAAATAAGATTATTCTAATCTCATTTTTAAAATTGTGCCTTATAATTTCTTTATTTGATTTTTTTCCTTTAAATATATGAGATTTTACTGATAAACATGAAAGAAATTTCTCAAAATGTGATTCAAAAAAATTCTGATAGCGCAGATTTTGAAGAGGCAAATTTAAAGATTGAGCATCCTAGAGCAGACCAAAAACAAACTCCCGAGAAGGAATCCTTACCAGTCAGTATTGGAAGAGAAGATATTACAATCATCAAGGGAATTGGGCCTTCTGTAGCACTTAGACTTCGCGAACATGGTTTAAACACAATAGATAAAATTGCTAAGAGTAACCCTTCTCAGATTGCCCGTATACAAGGAATTGGACTTGCTTCTGCCGGTAGACTTATTGAAAATGCGAAATCAATAAAAAAGTCTAAGAACTTGAATAATTTTACTCAAGAAGTAGTTATTGTTTCTGAAAATGAAAATCTGGATAATAATAATTATCATAAGCATAAAGAAAATTATCAAGAAGATTTAGAATATGATGTATCTGAAGATGAGATGATTGATAATGAAAGATCTTCTATATGCACATTACCAGAAGTTTCTTTTATAAGTACAGACATCTCAGAAAATGATACAAAATTAGACAAACTTAAGGAAGTTGTTTTAAATTATGAAAAAAAGAACGAAGAGGAACCATTCGATGTTGCCATAAATAAAAAATTATTAGCTGTTAATGAAAGTAAAGATACTTTAGAAATTTTACATCAGAACAATATCTCGTATCCAAATGTATCCAAGGAATTTTTAAACCGAGAAGAAATACAGGAGCTTTATAAAAAAGTTACAAAAGAGATTGATTTACATGAATTTCTTATTGTAAAGAAAATCCCCGAAAATAGATCAATATTTAATAGTATTGATCTTATTGGTATAAAATTAGTCAGGGTAAAAGAATTTTTAGATCTTATTTACATAATTCCTATAAAGATTTGTCCACTTAAAGGAAATCTTATCTTTTCTAATAATAAAGTCAAATATCATCCATTTCAAGGTGAGGTCGATGATGATCAATCTAATCGGTTACCACAATCATATTTACAAGGACTCAGTAATTCAGAAAGTAAACTTTTTGAGGACCTTCTTCAAGAAGGAAAATTATTAAGATATTTATCAAAATATTTACAAATAAATATCTCATTAAAAAAAACATTACTCCATAAGAATTTATTTTTCCATTCTGGTCCTTTATTATATAAAATTTTAATTGAACCATTATTTATTTCTCAAAACACAGTTGGATTTACTGAAAGACTTATCCCTTTTGCTTATCAAAAGGCTACTAACATTCATATTACTGATCTCTCTCAATTGTCGGACTTTTTGCAATATATTGACCAGAAATACTTCCTTATTGAAAATATTGCTGAGGAAGAAACAGCATTTTCAACTCACATGAATTCAACTGATAAATTTTTGAGAAATTTGCAAGTGTATTCAATTCCATTTATATTATATGGATTTATACTTTTATCGTTTCTACTCTTACAATTTCATTCAATATTATCGCTTTTAATTAACTTTGGATATGGAATTTTAGCTATATACACTATTATGTGTACATACTTTTATTTTAGATACTACAAGCAGAGTTCAATTCTAGAAGATGATTTTGTTACTCCATACTACCAAAAAAAGCGAAATTTTAACGAAACTAATTTAATACTAATCAACGAAGAATTAAGCCCAAAATTAATGCGTCAGTTTATTTATGAATGCGTAGGTACTAATCAAGATTCTAAGACTATATTAAAACTAGAAGAAATGAACGCTAAAGAATTTCTAGAAAAAAAGACAACAGAGAAAGCTGTAAT
>JBHLNT010000347.1:0-2838 GCA_048941265.1 Promethearchaeota archaeon | reverse complement strand
GGAAATTAATTAATACATATTGGAATAATTTTTAGGAAAGCGAATATTTAGTACTCTGAAAGCATTCAAAACGAAAAAAAGTTTTAGAAAGAATTGTTAGCAGAATATATTACCATTAATATTTTTGCCGATGTTAATGAAAATCCCCAGGAAATCGGTAGTAAGCTATTAGAATTAATTCCTTTTGATATTGGGGAAGAAAAAATCCCATTAAACCGAAATATGGTCTATGGCTTTAACCGGGAAAAGATTGTGATTTTTGAAATCAGATTAACAAAGAAAAAGCATATTCGGGCATTTTTAGATCATTTTAAAAATAAGCTGGATGATGATTTAAAATCCCAATTATTAGGAACACTTAATGAAAGGCTGGATGATGAATGTAATCTTTATATCCGGTTGAGTAAACCAGACTTTATTCATCGGGATAAATTTAGTTTGACTACTGACGGAAAATGTCTTCATATCACCATTAATATTGCTACTTATCCAAAAAGAAGAGAAAATGCCCTCCAAGAAATTAAGAATTATCTTCAATCCGAAACTTCAATTATTTAAAATAATGTTTACATCTTTATTTTGCTCAAAATGTCGTCTAGATAATAAATGCTTTTCGGTTCGAATTCCTCCTTTAATGTATTAGCTAAAGAATATCGAAACGCCCATAATTCCACATTTTTACCTAATTCTTTAATCTTCTTAATAACAGGTACAAAATCTCCATCTCCTGAAACTAATATAGCCGTATCATAGGCATTTTCATACCCAAGAGAAACCATATCAATCGCGATTTGAATATCGATTTTTTTTTCAATGACATCATTGGCTGCGATTTTATCAAAACTGGCTTTAATCACATAACCACTATGTTCACTTAAATCCCTATACCACTTCTTTTTTTCAGGATTCATGGGATATATAACACCCTCATATAAAAAAATGCCTTGTAGACTGCGACCTTTAGTTATTGTGTGTTTTAATTTCTCGTAATCCGCCTTGATATTGTACTTTCGAAATCCTTGGAAAATGTTACTGTTATCTAAAAATATTGTGATGCGTTCCATTTTAGAACTAATCCTCTACTTTAAAAGAACAATAATGATTCTATTTTAATAAAAGTAATAAAAAATAATTAAATAAAAAAAAAATCGGAATCTAAAAGAAGTAATATAAACTACAAAAAATAAGCCAAAGATCCTATTATAATGAGTAATATCCTTCTAAACATTCCTTTTTTTAAAGTTGCTGAAACTCTTTTTTTTATTTCTTAATATACTTATCTAGATTTTCGGCCATAACTATTTTTTCGAGGGCCTTTTTTCTTGACCACTACATTACTCGCTTGTGGTCCTTTTTCCCCCTTGACAACATCAAACTCTACGGTATCTCCCTCATAGACTGTTTTGAACGTGCCCTCATCTGCTTTAATTGCAGAGAAATGAATAAATACATCATCCGAGCCATCGTTAGGAGAAATAAAACCATAGCCTTTCTTGTTGTTAAACCACTTTACGGTACCTTCTACCATCATTAAAACCTTCTTCTACATCTGGTACAGTATTCGAATTTGTACCATTAAGATTTGGAAAGATTCCTTTCTAAAAAGGTTTGTGACAACTCTATCAAAATTGAAAAAAAAGCCCTTAAGAAAAAATGCAATTTCTATTATTGCAAATGGATAATCTCTATAAATTAAATCAAAAGAATGATAAAAATAAATGAAATGAAAAAATATTTATTAAATATTCAAATTATCTCATCATATTGCTCAACTAATTGATTTTTAATCAATTAATTCTAGGATGTTGTCAATTTCAAATCCATAGGTCAGAAATTGAATCAAAAGTCCTATTAAACCCGCAGCAATAGCTACAAATATCATATAAAAACTCTTTCGTGGCCAAGGATTATTCTTAAAATTATAGCCCATTTTAAACTGCTCGTATAACACAACAATACCCCAGGCGATCATGGCGATATCAAAGGTCCAGGTGGAAATTTCATGCAATTCAGGTGTATAATTTTTTAACCATCCTGCTTTCGGACCAAGTCTCAAAAGGTCTATTTCCGTTGGTGCGCGGACAACTAAGAAGACAAATCCAATATGTATTATTAATATCCAACAAAGGATCAATAAATGCATATTGAGCCATTCCCATGTCCTTTTCTGTAACCGCTCCTGAAAAAAATGTTTTCCTAGTTTCCTTTCAATAATGAACACTATACCAAAGATTATAAAAACAATGAAAACCAATGCTACGATCATATATGGATTGAATGATCCTGAAGCAAGTATGGGGAGAAGGGATGCTTGAACCAATGCAATAGTCCGTGGCAAAATGCCCTTTTGATACCATGCCAACCCAACTGTTAAAAAAATGAGACTATAGCCCCAATTGTGAATAGCTAAGGGCTTATCTGCTAAATATTCAATTGAAAAAGGCATGATATACCAGATAAAATATACCAGTCCTAAAATAACTAAACCAAGACCGGGACCTATTAACTTATTCTGCTTGATTTCTGCTGGTTTTGGGGATTCAACTTTTTCTTCAGATTTTTTGCTCGTATCTTCATTACTCAATTTCAATCACTCATTACACTATTTAAAAATACTTTATAATTTTGTGTATAAGGTTTTATTTTTATTTTTAGTATTTATAATTTGTTCCTTTAAAACTTAGATTATGCTTATTTTTTATTTATTTTCACTAATATTTGTGAATTTTCAAATTCAAATTAATATCGATTATCTCCATCCTTTACTTTTTTATCACAGAGTTTGGTGTTACCTTAAAACTAGCTTCTTACTAAGTTTAGAATGTATAAAATCTTCAT
>JBHLNT010000133.1:0-11395 GCA_048941265.1 Promethearchaeota archaeon | reverse complement strand
TTCTCTCTCAGTTAACATAATTTTAATAAATTTATCTCTTTTTGCCATATTTATTATACTCCTCATTTTAAGTTTTCTTATGATCACTTTATGACCATATTATGATCATAAAATGGTCATATTTATATATATGTATTTGGATTCACTGTTTTTAAATTATAGTTAAATCCCAAAATTGATTTAAAGAAACACTTTGATGCAGTGTTTTACTATTTCGAATAGTGTCTTAATATAAGATTTTGGAATAATGGTGAATTAATTATAAACATTGGTATTTTTGATTAAAAATTTTGATATTCGAAAGAAATAATAATACATAATACACCGTAATTATAAAATAAGTGCCTCACTCGTTTTTTTACGAATCTGATGTATTATGATTATTATGAAATATACATGAAACTCTACCTTTTTATATGAGATAAGGCTGTTGATTTCTGGATTTTTATAAAAAATTTATACCTTTATGTATAGCAAAGAGTAAATTGCGTGATATTGAGATATTACATCACTATTAGAATAAAAATTATCACTATTAGAATAAGGCATTTGTAAGAATATGATAAAATAAAATAAATTTTCAAAATAACGGGACTTATAATATAAAAATTCACTAATTTTCTTGAAAGAGATAAAATGAGTTTAGAAACAATAAAAGAAAAAAGTAACAACTTATCTGAAAACTCAGATGGCATTATCTTTGAATCTAAGAATATTTTTATCAGAGTCGTTCCTTTTTCTAAGTTGATGCAAAGTCGTAATCGAATGGATATTTATACTGGAGAAGAAAGAATCCCATTTGAGAAAAGAGATCCATTATATAAAAGCATTTTAAGGAAAGAATTTTCAAATGCTATTAAAGAATTTAGCAAAACTATTAGTAATTTGATGTAATAAAACTCTAATTTAATAAAGACATAGTTTTTTTTCTAACCTATGAGTTATCTTGTTATGAAAAATTTTAAATAAAACATAACAGATTTTTATTTAGCTGGTTATAAATTGAGATTTTAAATTTCCAAAAAAATATTATATATGTGAAGTTATGGAAAAAATAGACAATTTTTATGAAAAATTTAATGGCAGTTATTTTGTTTTTATTGGAATTGGAATTTCTTTACTAACAAAATTAATTGCTGTAGTATTATTTATGCAAGTAAATCCAAGCTTTAATTTATTCTCGAATTACATTAGTGATTTAGCTTACGGGCCAAATAACTCCGACATAGTATATAAATTCGGAGTGGTTATA
The DNA here is from genome assembly GCA_048941265.1 of Promethearchaeota archaeon. GTDB lineage: Archaea > Asgardarchaeota > Lokiarchaeia > Sigyniarchaeales > SOKP01 > LW40-45. Next base: position 10,143 of record JBHLNT010000133.1, on the reverse strand, counting down.
TCTACAATTTTTTATGATTTCTTTTTTCTTTACTTGATGCGATTTTTAGAGAAGAGGGGGGGAAATCAAATATTAGCTTTACTATCATTATTAACAGGTTTCATTGCATCAGTTGGCGCTATATTAGTAGTAGTTTTTACCGCTGATGTAGAACCTGAATTGCATGGATTAGGTGCGACATTGTACTTCTTTGGAAACTTTTTTGTTTTGATTTTATTTGGAACTACAGAATATATAATTCAAGAGATTCCAAGAAAACTTTCAATTTCAGGATTTATATTGGCTCCTTTAAGTTTTCTGTTTTTATCATTTTATTTCCTATTGAGTATATATCCTGAATTCAGCAGGGAATTAACTATTTTTACTGAATGGTCAGCTTTTTTCGCTATTATTGCATGGTTATGCGCTCAAGGAATTTATACAATAAAAATGTAATAATATTTTCGTATTATCTCTGTCTTAGTTATTAGACTTTGCACTTGATTATGCATTACATAATAAAAAATGAAAAATTCAGGAATTATTGCACTCCTGTTGCAAAAATCTTTAAATGAATAACTGAATCTAATTTTATACTGAAATTATATTACGTATTATCTAAATTGGTTAAATATATAAATAATCTTTAAAGTTTTTGTGATATTGCCATTTCCGACGATTTTTTGGTATAATCTTAACTAAAAACCAACATAAGCTCAATAACATGTCCATCTTTTATACTATAAAAATATTTCCCATCTCAACTTTTATGCCTTAAAGAATCAAATAAAATGATTGTATCATAATTTATACTTGTTTTTTCTGAAATAGGTCCCAGCTCTAATGCTTCGTCTGTACAAAAATCTTATACATTAATTCTTCTTGAGTTAAATATGATAGAAATCCTACCCCCAAAAGGAATTTTTACATCTTTGAAAAATTCGTTTTTTGATAACAAAGTATAAAATCATGACATAAGATTAAAAGTAATTAGTTTTTTATTGTTTGTTAATGGCTTTAATTTTGTCTTAATAAATTCTGTTATAATTAGGATAAGATTGATAAGTAAAAAGACAGTGGGTTTCGGAATTTTAATAATTATTCTCTATTGGATTATTGAATCCTTAATTCATTTAGTATTATTTAGTAATAATAACAATTTAATTCAAGAAATTTTTATTTCTAATACACGCGAATTTTTGATGCGTTTAATAGTGATAACTCTGTTAATTCTTACGTTAATATATTTTCAAAATTATTACACTACTACTTTAAATACAAAATTAAGAATCACGGAAGAAAAATATCAAAATTTTATACAAAACTTTCAAGGAATTGCATTTCAAGGTTATCCGGATTTTTCGGTTGCTTTTTTTCATGGTAATGTAAAAGAAATTACTGGCTATACAGAGGAGGATTTTCTCTCAAGAAGTATAAAATGGGATTCGCTTATCCATCCAAATGATTTCAAAAGAGTTAAAGAAAAGATTCTAGAATTTAATAAAAGTGGGAGAAAATCTAACACTATTGAACATCGTATTATAACCAAAGATGGAACTATCAAATGGATACTTAGCAATTATCAGAGATTCTATGATACTACTGAAAAAAAGGATGGAGTACGCGGAATTCTGCTCGATGTTACAGAACTTAGAAAAGCTGAACAAATGGTAAGGTTATCAGAAGAAAGGTACCGTGAATTGGTTGAAAATGCAAATTGCATAATTATAAGAACTGATAGGAATGGAAAAATTTTATTCTTAAATGAATATGGTGAGTCATTTTTTGGGGATTTTAACGAAAAATTAGTTGAGCGGTATGAATTCAGCACAATTGTATCGAAAATGGAAACCTTAGGACCTAATTTTGAGAAAATGGTAAAAGATGTATTCCAATATCCTGAAAGATATAAATATATTGATAACGAAAACATTACAAAAAACGGGAAAAAAGTATGGGTATCATGGACTAATAAAGCAATTAAAAGCCGTAATGGAGATTTTATTGGTATCTTGTCTGTTGGTAATGATATTACTGAACGTAAGGTAGCTGAACAAAAATTAAAGGAACGAGAGGGCGAGCTTAAAAATTTGGAACATATTATTAATCATAGTCCTGCTGTAGTGTTTCTATGGCGTAATGCTGAAGGGTGGCCTGTAGACTTTGTTAGTGACAACGTTCGACAATTTGGATTTGAACCAGAAGATTTTTATTCTGGAAAAGTTTCCTATGCTGATATTATTCATTCTGATGATTTAGAGCGAGTTGGAAAGGAAGTCTCTAAATATAGTGAAGAAGAACAACGAAAAGAATTTGTTCAAGAATATCGAATCTTAACAAAATCAGGTAAAACTCGTTGGTTAGATGACCGTACTTGGATAAGAAGGAATTCTGAAGGTGAAATAACTCATTATCAAGGAATTATTTTGGATATAACTAATCGTAAATTAGTAGAAGAAAAATTGAGAGAATCGGAAGAAAAATTTAGAACTATTACCGAACAATCTTTGATGGGCATATGTATAGCCCAAGATAATAAAATTAAATATATAAATAAAACATATGCGGATATCTGGGGATATAGCATCGAAGAAATGATGCAATGGGGACTTAAAGATGCTATAAAAGTTATACATCCAAATGATAGAGCTTTTGCTTTAAAACAGTTTTTAAAAAAACAGAGAGGGGAACAAGATATAATTGCTCATTACCAGTATCGGGGATTTAAAAAGTCAGGAGAAATAATATGGGTAGATAATTATTCTAAACCAATCATATATAGGGGTAAATCCGCAGATTTATTAACTCTCTTTGATATCACAGAGAAGAAAGAAGCAGAACAAAAATTAAGAGAGTCGGAAGAAAAATTTAGAACTATTGCCGAACAATCCTTAATAGGAATTGGAATTATTCAAGATAACACTGTAAAATATATTAATCATCAGGTCGAATTAATCCTTGAATGTGATGCCAGCGAGTTATTAGGATTGAATCCCTTTGAGTATTTTAAATTTGTTCATCCTTCTGACAAAGAAGAGACTTTAAAGCAATTAAAAAAAATAAAGTTAAGAAATAATAAAATATATGCAGAATTTCAAAATAGAATTATAACGAAAAAAGGAAATGGAAAATGGATTAATTACATTATTAGTAATATTATCTATAATAAAAAACCAGCTATTTTAGTAATTTCTACAGATATCACAGATCTTAAAAATTCCGAATCCGCATTAAAAGAACATACTAGAAGATTAGAATTAATCAATCGAATTATCAAATCAGGAAGTAAAAACGAAGATCTCTCAAAAATATTAAATGATGTTTTAGCCTCAACTCTTGAGCTAATGAATTTTGATGGAGGATGTATATATATAATTACTGATAATATGAAGCATGCAGAATTATTTTGTCATAAAAATCTTTCAAATGAATTTATTGAAAATGAGAAATGGAAAAATATCGATGTAAGTCCATATAATATTATATTTAAAAATGGGAAAACTATTTTTTCTGAGAATTATTATAAAATTGATTTTCAGACTGCAGAAAAATATGGCTTTTTAACTTTAGCTAGTATCCCTCTAGTCACAAATAAAAACCTTGTAGGGTTTTTGAATGTTGCAACAAAAAGCAAACATAATTTCCCAATCCAAGAAAAAGACCTACTATTGTCCATAGGACGAGAGTTAGGCTCTGTTGTATCTAAAATAAGGGCAGTGGAAGCATTAAAAAAAAGTAAAAAATTCCTTTCAGATGTTTTTATGAGTATTCAAGATGGCATTTGTATAATTGATAAGAATCATAATATTCTTCAAGTAAATCCTAAAATGGAAGAGTGGTATTCTCATGCAACACCTATAGTAGGAAAGAAATGTTTTAAATTATTTTGCCGTTCTTCAGAGCCGTGTGAAGATTGCTATTGTTTTAAATCAGTTGTAACAAATGAACCTTATATTAAAATTGCAACAAAAAAACAGCGTAATTTTCAAAATGATGGGATAATAGAAATATTTATTTTTCCTTTTAAAGAACAGGAGACGGGTGAAATCACTGGGATAGTTGAATATATTCGAGACATTTCAGAAAAGCATGAGTATATGAACAAAATGATGGAATATGAAAAAAAATCTGAGGATATACTTGAAAATATAAAAGAAGGGTATTTTGAAGTAAGTCTCCAAGGAAATTTTACTTTTCTAAACAAAGCTCTATGCCAAATGTTAGGATATTCTAATAGCGAGTTAATAGGTACAAATTTTAATAAATTTATGGATGAGGATACAAATAAGAAAGTAAGACAATTTTTTTATAAAGTTTATAAAACAGGAATACCTCATACGAATTTTCAATTTGAAATCTTAAATAAAAACCTTAAAAATATATTTATCGAAACTTCTCTATATTTAAGATATGATGTTGGAAATTTAAAAATTGGCTTTTGTGGGTTATTAAGAGACATTACTGAACAAAAAAAGGCTGAAAAAATTATCAGAGAGGAAATTAACAAATTAAAGGAACTTGATATATTGAAAAATGAGTTTGTCTATAGAGCTTCTCATGAATTAAAAACTCCTCTTAATTCAATTAGTAGCGCTTCAAATCTTCTATTAGAATTACATAAAACCAAATTAGACAGTAGAGCATTGAATCTTATTAAAATAATAATAAAGGGTGGAGAAAGATTAGAGTTTTTAATAAAAAATCTATTAGATGTCTCAAAGATTGAATCTGGAAAATTCGAGTTAAACATTCAGAAAGAAAATATTACTGAAATAATTAAAGAAATCCTTAAGGATTTATTTTATTTAATTCAAGAAAGAGAGATGCGAATAAATCTAATTATTGATAAAGATATTTATATTATGGTTGATAAAATAAGGATCGAGCAAGTATTAGAAAATTTAATAGCTAATGCATTATATTACACACCTCCAAAAGGATTAATATCAATTAACGCAAAGGTTTTTACCCAGTTTGTTGAAATTTATATAATTGATAGTGGCATTGGATTCACTGAAGAGGAAAAAAACAAAATTTTTAAAAAATTTGGAAAAATAGAGCGCTATGGCAAAGGTTCAAATATTATAACAGAAGGAACAGGACTTGGATTATATATTTCTAAAGAAATTATAGAATTACACGATGGAAAGATATGGGTTGAATCAAAAGGAAGAAATAAAGGATCAAAGTTCATAATAAGGATACCTATAATTTATCAAGCGGAAACTCGATAAAAAGTTAATTAGAAATTATAAATAATTAAAAAGGCTTTCAAATTTATTAAATTTAAATGGTTTTAAAAAAAAACCATCTGCACCTGTTTCTTCCATATTTTTTTGAACATCCGCTTCCGGAACTGCTGTGATATAGTAAACGGGTATAGATTTAAATTTATTATCAGTTTTAATTTTTTTACAAATTTCATAACCATAAATATCAGGTAATATTATGTCCAATAAAATCAATTTTGGTTTATATCTTTTTAATTCTTCCAAACCTTGAGCTCCTGTCTGAACACCCATAATTTTATAACCTTTTGATTCAAAATAATCATTTAATACAGTTATTGTGAATTTATCATCTTCAACTATTAATATATCATACGACGTGCTTTTTTCATCATAATTCTCAAAAATTTCATTTATTTTATTTTCAAGAAGTATACTTTGCGTGTAAATATCTCTTATTTTTACCAAAATATCAGGCTTTAAATTTTCTGCTTCATTTTCTATGATTAATTGTAAAAAACCTTGTATCGAGGTTAGAGGTTCTTTTAAATCATGAGAGAGTTTAGAAAAATCTTTAATATTTTTTTTATTAACTATAAAATCAATATAAAAATTAACTGCTTTCCTAATTAATCTTGAAATTGTAGAAAATCCGTAAATTTCAGCAAAATCCTCCCATTCGGTCTTAGTTTTTTCAGAAACTAATATACCTATACCTTTTTTGTCGATACCATATACTTTTTCTCCTTCCAACCATTTTTTAAATCTCTCTGTTATTTTTCCTCGCCATTTAGCCTTTCTCCCCGTCTCTTTTTCATATTTCTTCATTTCATTGGTTAAATCATTCTTTTTACTAATAATAATCACCAAAATTAATCTTATTCAAATCATTTAAAAATAATTATTCTACTAAAATATTTTTTTATATAAATGAATTTTTTATTATTTTTTTATGTATTAAATTTGAATTTTGGATTAATATTATTTATTTTTTTTTTAAAATTTTATTTTTAATTTTTTTAAAAGAAAGCGATTGGAAATATTTCTTCTTTATTAATGGCAACGTTAAGATGAAATTTACAGTCTTTTTTAATTTTCAATTTAAATTTTAAGATTAAACATTTTAATCAAATAATTTTTTTTAAAAAAAATTTACCCTATTTGAGCTAAGATTCTATTCCATTGCATCCTTTAATTGCCAAAAAAGACATTACCATAATAAAATTTTCGCTTTCTGAAATCCAATCTTCCTTATATATCTATTAACATCAGTTTGGTGGGCTACCTCTCCTTTTTTCACTCCATCGTTATAATTTTTCCGTTTTCCTTTACGTTTACTTAAAAAGTATTGGATTAACCTTTCGTTGGCGTTTCTTATAAATCCTCCGCTAATTTTGGAGTAAATAGAAAATCTTAAGAAGTCGTCAGCTTCAACATTTGTATTTTTAGTCTTTTTAAGCTTCCGCATTCGGGTTTGAATCCTCTCACAAAATTTTTTAAAAAAAGCTAACATATATTCATGAGAGAAACGTGGATTCAACATATCTTTCGACCCCAAAAGCGGGGAGATATGTTATCTACTTTCATACATAAATATAACAATTTTTCTCATATAATTTTTAACTAAAATTCCGATTGAAAATAAATCCAAAAAAACTCAAATAGATAAATACCCATTTGACGTTAAATTTTTATACAATCAGATTCAGTTCAACCGGATTTCGTGCTTTACTTCCTTCAATAGTGAAAATTAAGATTCAAATATTTCTTTAATTCCAATTGAAGTTTTATTTAATGAATCCAGCCTTTTTTGTTCAATATTTTTATTAACTGAAACATATTTCTTTTTCAAAAAATTAATTCTGTTTGTTAAATTTTCAAAAACCCACGAAATCTCTTTACCTTGACCAAATTCGTAAAAATCTTCTTTTATACTTTTCATAATTTTATTAATTGTCTTTTTACTCAATTTCTGTCCTCTTTTTGTATTAACCAGAGAGTCTTCATCATAATATGCAAGAAGTATAAGAGTTCTTTCATAATTACTTAAATTAATATTTTTAGCCATAAATTCCCCTTTTGTTGAAGACAACTTGAAATAACCTAATTCTTGCAAATTTAGACTATTTACAGTTCTTATTGCATTTGTACAAATTAATGAGAACATTGCTCCTATTGCCATTGCATCATATAATTTATTAGAATGTTCTGAAACTATCATCCCTTTATCATCTATTAGAAAGCTTGCTTGAAAAATTCCATCATTTGTCAATTCTTCTAAAAGATCCCTTAAAAATTCCGCCTTCCCTCTTAATTTCTTATCTCCTTCAATAACACTTACTTTATCTTTTGTAAATTCATTGTAATTTTTTAAGTCCCCTTCTTTTACTTTCCGCTCTAGGTCAGATCTTAAAAGTTCAAATTCTAACTTCTCTCTCTCTAGATCTATTTTATCTTTTTCAAGGTCATATTTATTTTTCTCCAATATCCATTGTAATTTCTTTAATTCTTTATCTCTTTTTTCAAGATCATTCTTTTTCTCTTCGACTTGTCTTGTTAATTTTAAAAAATGTTCTCTAGCTTCCCTCAATTTTTCACTTTTATCTTTAAATTCCTCTTTACTCTTTTCTACAGCTTTGGTTTTTTGTCTAAATTCATTTATAGAAACCTCAAATTCCTTTCGCTTTTCCACTAATTTTTTATCTCTATCTTCATATTCTTGTATTGTTTCTTCTAATTTTTGATATCTTATATTATAATTCTCAATTTTTTCTTCTAATTCACTTAATTTTTTTTGATATATTGTTTCTAAATCTTTATCATCGGATTCAGCAATAACTTCTGATTTTTCACTAATGTTGTTCACTCTTTCATCAAAATGTAATTTAACTCCTTTTTTATTATTTTTTAGAGAGTTAATACTTAGATTTTCTGTTTTTTCTTCTGTGTTATCTTCTATAATTTCTGTAAAAGCATCATCAAGAACCTCTTTTACTTCAGGACTAAATTCTCCTTCCTTGAGAATCTCATTTTTAACATTTTGAACGTAACTTCTTTTTTCTTTTTCAATTAATTTTTCTATCTTATTATTTGAAGGATTATGTTCCATAACATCATTTTTTTTCGTCATATTCTTTATAAACTCTAAAAACATGTAGTTAAATATTCTAATTTTATTTTTAATTATAGGAGAGAACCTAAATTTTCAAAAACTTCTTCTCTTATAGTTTTTTCTTTAAAGTAGCTTTTTATCTCATTAATTAATTTACTTGTCTCAAATTGAATTAATCCTATATTTACTTTTTTAGGATAAATTACTTGAATCAATACATTTGAAAAAACTCTTGTAATTAATATCGAAAAATCAGCCTCAATACTATTATTAAAACCAGCATCAATTTTAATTTGTTCAAGTATTTTATTCTTATTGATAATCTCTATTCCTTTCTCTGCCATAGATAAGATACTTGCAGATATCGCAGCAAAATTTATATTCACTTCCTCTTCTTGATCGTTCTGTTCGCTATTTGATGCAATTACTAACCCATCTTCTGTAATTAATGTTGCACTTGAGACTTTTGTATTAGTAATGAACTCATCTAAAAAATTTATCATATTATTTCTTATATCTGACATGATTTTTTCTTGTCTATTATTTCAATAATTTTAATTTTTTGATGAAGTAAATTTAAAAAAAAAAATTTTTAATTATATGTAATTTTTAACCTAAAACCATTTTTAATTGATCTAGCGCAGCATTTATCTCGAAATCAATTAAGCCAATTTTCGCATCTGCAGGTGCTAATGCAATCAGAACAGCTTGGGCTAATTGATGTAAGATAATGACTCTATCAGATCCAGTTATTACTATTGAACCTGTTTTACCTGAATTTAATGTATCTGCAACTCTTGTTCCGACTGAAGTTAAAGCTGCTGTCATTGCAGCAACCGCCTTTTCGTCAATATCTCTATGTAAGGCACTAGCCATCATTTGACCTTTTAATGATATTAAAGCGCTATTTGATACTTCTGAGTTCTTTTCTAAATCCAATAAAATTTGTTTTATTTTTTCTTCTTTAGCACTCATTTCTTTTTCACCTTAAGATTATTATAATTTTTCATAAAATTCACAAGTGTCTTTTTCTTTAGCAGTAACATAAATGTTTTTTTTCTCGCACCAGACTAAACCATCAGCATTTTCATCCCCTGCATACTTACAGTCTGACTTTGCCATTTGTTGCTCACCCCTCTAGTTGAAGTGTAAATATTGTGGTATTTTCTTCAGGTTTCCATTCTGCCTTTTCAATTGAACCTCTTTTTCCCGTTTTTTCTTCTATAGCACCATACAATAAAGCCATCATTGGACAGGGAGGGATTTTGTTTAAATCATTTCCCCTTATCACTTTTGTTATAGGTGCCAAAACACATTCACCAAGGTCAATAACTATCTTATCATCAGAAATTTCCAATATATTTGCTCTTTGGCAAAAACCAACATCCTTAATTTTACTAACAAAATTTTCTGTAATCGACTTGATATCAGAGCCTCCAAATTCTAATCCAGAATCTTTTAATAAATTTTTGACTCCGTCTTTAACAAATGAATTAGCCATTTGATTCCACATTAAAGGAATCGTTAAACCCATATCTAATAGAGATTCAATTGTAACACCGGTTAAAGCATTAGTAAAATCTACCAGTTGTTTATAGCTTGGCATAATACTTCACTCCTTTTTTTATTTTTTTTTTTTTTTATAAATTATTTTAAATTTTATGTTTTTCAAATCTTTTTGTTATAAAAACCTTTTTTATAATAAATTTTTCATATTAAACAAGAAATAATAGAATTAATATTTAAATGTTTTCATATGAAAAAGATCGATCAATAAGATTTGCCAAAGTATTTTATAAGAAAATTTAAATATATGTGGAATAT
>JBHLNT010000132.1:0-11430 GCA_048941265.1 Promethearchaeota archaeon | reverse complement strand
TTCCTTGACCGCATCAATGACCGTTTTTCCTTCTCCCCTAATATGAGAAAAATAAAGCGCGTTATAATCTCTTAAAACCTTAGCTAACTCGATTAGTTCTTCAGTTTTTGCATAAATCTGGGGAGCATAGATAAGTCCGGTACTCATTCCAAATGCCCCTGCTTCCATTGCTTCTCTTAGATATTCTTTCATTTTGTTTAATTCTTCATTGGTTGGTTCCCGATTTTCGAATCTCGCTCCTCCGGCAAGTCTTATATTATTATATCCCACTACGGGAACTAGATTAATTGCACATTGATTTTTTTCCAACTGTTTTAAATATTCTTCATAAGTATTCCACGGAAGATCAATTTTCATATTTAGTCCTGTCATTTTCATTATTTGTTCTATAGCTTCCTTTCTTCTTTCTTTAGGAATTGGGGCTAAACCATCTCCGCACATACCAATAACACAAGATGTGATTCCTTGTCGTATGAATGAGGAAACTCGGGTAAATTGGTAACCTAACACCAGGCTGTAATCTGTATGTGAATGCACATCAATAAAACCAGGACAAACAACTAAATTATAAGCATCAATTATTTTATCGGCATCCTCAATCAAAATTGGACTGATTTTGGTAATAAATCCGTCTTTAATACCGATATCAGCTCGATACCATGGATTACCTGCACCATCAATTATTTTTCCGTTTTTAATAATGATATCATAACTCAGAATAATCAACTCTAAAGTTTAGTATTAGAATAATTAGTATTACATTCTAAAAAAATTTAAAAGTTTAAAAAATAATATTCTTTCCGTAAAAATGCGTTAAAAGCGAAGCTCAAGCCTCTTTTACAATTAATGTTTCCATCGGTAAGTAAGTTGTTAATACATCACTTACTTTCATATTATCCGGAATAACCTTACCTCTTATAATAAATTCTAATTTTTTCATGCGATCTACTTTCCACTCAAACTCATTTAAAATGTAAGGTTTCAGTTCGCCGAATGGAATGTCAGATTCTAACATATAATCGTCTAAAAGTTTTTTTAGATCTTCCATATTTACCATTTTATAATTACCTTCTCTGAGATCTGGTATTTTGAAAAATAACTCTAATTTTTATTTATATTTACTAAAATTTAGATTTTAAAATTTATAAAGTTTTAATATTAGACGAGTTTTTATTTGAATATATTAGCGAGTTTTCATTAAGGGCATTTGCATTCTAAATAACTTAGCATAAAATTTCCTGAAGAAGGGAATCTCAAATAAATATCTCAATAATTTGAGCAATCTATAATTTTTTGGACTGAATGTACTTCTATTTTTATCATAAGTTAAACGTTTAATGAAAAAATTATTTTGAAAAGTAGAGATTAAGAGTTGATATGTTATAATCGCGATTACATCCCATGCACGGCTTATATGGGCTTCTGGATAAGGTATTTCTTCTCCCATTGCCATACGCACTATTTCAACTATATGAAAAATATCTAGTTTGCTTCCTAAAAGTTCCTTTGTTGCCCATAAAAGATAAAGACACCCACTACAATAAGAAACTAAGGCTTTAGCTCCCGTCGCTTCAGCTTCCTTAAACTTTTTGGATCCTTCATAGATTATATCAAATGGTAGAGAGATATTTTTTACCCAAGATGCTCCTGCTCCAAATCCACAGCATAAGGAATCTTTTTTAATATGTTTCATTTCAATGAGCCTGCAACCACATTTTTTTAGAATTTCCCTTGGAGCTTCCCAAAATTTGCCTTTCTGAAATTTTGAATAACAATTATCATGAATAGTTACGGAAAGGTTTAAGGGAGCTCGGGGCGTAGGTATTTTTCCAGAATAAATATTGTTTACAAGCCATTCATGGAAATTAATAAAGTTTTGATCATGTTTAACTCCCATTTCATTCGGATGCACTAATGAAAATTGAATATGAACTGCATCTGTAGGGATAATTACATTTTTCATACCCCATTTATCGAGATCTTCTTTTGTTTTTAACGCAATTTTTCGCACTAAATCCAAATATCCTCCCTGATATAAATATGCTCCGGCTTCCCAATGGTCAATTAGATCAATAGGTTTGAAATAGTTTAATAATTTACTACCCCCGAATATAAATGGAAATAAATGGGCATAATTACCGACTAAAAAAATCGTATCATCTGATTCGGGTAAATAATTCATCCATTCATTAATCCAATTTCTTTCTGTGTTTGAAAGAAATACATTGAGAAGCTGCCAAATGTTCGGAGTTTCAGTAGGGCAGATAAATTTATATAATGGAGGCGCTCCTCTCTTTTTATACAAATCATTCCATCTTTCAAGAATTAATTGATATGGATTTGCTTCTTCTGAACAAAATAAATTACATGATACACAGCTATTACATTTTGAGAGTGCATAGTTTGATTCTTTTCCTTCAATAAGATTCTTTATTTCTTCTCTTGCTGTATCAATCGGTAAATGCATGACTGGACACTTATTAAGACATAGTCCACATAAATTGCATGAATTTTTCTTAAAAGCAGGAATTCTTTTATTTTCAGTCATGATAAAATAATCTTTCCTAATTAAATGATTTTAAATAACTCTTTCCATCTGTAGGATGATTAAACAAATAAAATAAACCAGGATGAAATTACCAATTAATATTCCAACATCTTTCACTCCCTGTGTTGACTTAGTAGGCCTCCTAAATGTATACATCGTACCAATTGGAAAGAAGACAAATGGAATGAAATAAAAATGTGGAATAATAACAAATGCCCATATCGCTAAAATTAATGATATAATTGAAAATATCCAGATTAATAGCTGACATGTGCGTAGACTGAAACGTTTCACTAAAGCATCACCATCAATAACTTCATGTACGAATTGGCCTGTAAGGGCGAATGCAATAAACGCAAAAACTAACGGTCCCTCATTTTCAAAATCTAATAAAGGTAATCCCGCGTCAACTTTAATCATAAAGTAGGGTAAGAGCATGTGAGAGACACCTAATAATAGGTGGTTTACAAAAGGAATGGGTTTTATCCATTTACAATATATGAGAACACTAATAATGATTATGACTAGAAAAACAGCATTAATGAAATGTTGAATACACGTTCGCAATAATAAAGTAATACCTAAAAAGAAGCTTATAAATCCTATTGTAAAGATCTCTCGAGGATGATACCCTTCGACCCTTTTTAGAGTTTCCACTTCAGTCGGATCTTTCATATCTATGACATCATTCCAAGTATTACCTGTGATGGCTAAAAAAACGAATCCGATAAGGATATCTATGTGTCGAAAAGGATTAAGGCGATTTAAATATATAGCTATAAGCATAGGAATTATCACGCTAAAAGTATAATCTAATCTTAGCAATCCAATTCGATTTGACATATTTCTATATACTCCACGAAATTAATATACTTAATTAAAAGATAATATCAAAAAAAAGATTAAGGTTTAGATAAAATTAAGATTCAAACCTCTTTTTAACAAAATTCGGTAATATAAATCCGAAATAAAAGAAGATGGATGCGGATATCAGTATAATTCGAGTGATTAATAATGTAAGAATATCTCTCAAGAATATTGTATCTGAGATAGCACCTGCTAAAAATAAAAAAAAGGCTACAAATAGAAATTTTCCTTTTAACCGAACTTTAGTATTTTCAGACTTCATTGATGTTCGGGAGCATAAAATCTGTAATATTGAGTTCAAAATGTCAAAAGATTGTAACAAAACCATTATTCCCTCTATATTATTAATTATTTCCCTAAAGTCATTAACACGATTTTGATATTTAAATCTTTATTCATCTATACTAGACAAATCCCTTAGAAAAATATTTTTAAAATCATAAAATATACTTATGAAAGATATTATTAACAAGATTTTAAAAAAAAGCACTATTTTAAGCAAATTTTTTCTTAAATGAAGCGATAATTTGCGAAATCTCATCTACTTGTATTTTTAAATCCTTCGGATTCATTTCTTTTAATTTATCAAAATCATTAATAATTTCTTTTAATTCATCAATCCACATATTCATCAGTATTTCATCTTCCTTGTCTTTGCAAACCATTCTTACTTCACTATATATCATTGATTTTGCCTCGTCAAATATTTTTTTTTCCAGAACATCAAATGATACTTTTAAAACATCTTGTTGGCCTTTAATGTCCTTAAATTCTGAATCAAGTTTAGAAGTAGTTTTTGTTATAAGTTCATTGATTTCATTATTAAAGGTAATATTTTCATTTTTTTGGTTCTTTATCTGGTCTTGTATAATTTCCAGATTATTCGATAATTCAGCAGTTATATTCCCTAATTTATTCCCAAATTCATTAATTTGTCCCGTTAGGCTCATAACTTGTTCTTGGAAATTTTTTTCTAGTAATTTGATTTGATCCTCTAATTTTTGATCGATTATCATAATTAAATCTTCAATTTTCCGGTCAAATCTTTTATCTAAATCTTTTATTCCGGCTTCAGATTTTTTTATAACTTCTTTTAAATTTTGGTCGATATCTTTAACCTGTTCCTTTATTTTTTGAAATTCCTTTTCGGATATTATCTCCTCTTTTTTAGATATTTTTATTCACCCTTTTAATTTTTTCCTTAGACTTTTTCTAAATTGTTCTTCCATTCTAAAAAACCTTTAGTTTCTTTACCACGCCATAAAGCTTTTTTTTTTGGATTTTCATTCTCGTATAATAGATATAAATCATTTTGAGGTATATCTTTCGTGGATTTTGATTTCACTGAAACTTCTTTAGAGATTTCTTGCTCGGGTATTAATTCAATTTCCTCCTCAGAAGTCAAAGGGATTTCTGCTTTTGCTTTGAGTACAAAAGATTTTTCTTTAACTAAGGTTCTTATCGAATTTAAATTTGACTGAAATTCCTTGCTCATGTCAGTCAATTGTTCTTTAAGTGTGTTAATTGAACTTTTAACGGAACCAATTGAAGATTTTTTCAAAAAAATCATTAATTCTTCTATTTCTATTAAATCTGTCAAAAAATTTTTTTTAATTTTGTTCCGCTGTATCTCTATTTTTTCTAACTCCTCTTGAAGGAACTTGTAGTTTTCGATATTTCGCTCGTTATTGTCAAAACTAACCTTTTCCTTCTTAATTTGTTTAACTTTCTTTTTTTTATTTTTCAAAAATGTATCAATGTTTGATAAATCGATATATAATCTGGTTAATTCCTTTTCCTTTTTTCCGATTAATTTAAGATATTCTTCCCCTATTCCCTTTATACTCCCATGACGAATTTTAAACTGGGCAATTTTTAAAAAATTATATACTAATAATTCGAAAGATTCATTGAGATTCTCTCCAGTTTTGGCTGAAACGAGTAGAACTTTATCTTCATTAGTAAAATTGTTTTTTATAATATCTTTTATCATATTTCTATCCTTTAATAAGTCTAATTTATTCCCTACTATAGTTGTAACACAATTTTTAGAATATTTTTCTAAATTATCAATATATTCATGTTTAAAATTTTGTAACGTTTCATTTGGTTTTGTTAAGTCAAAAATTAAGAATGCAGCATCCGCGTCAGTAAAAGTGGCAGGATTTAGAGGATTAAAGGATTTTTGACCCCCTATATCCCAAATATTTACTATAATAACTTTATTTTTTACTTTAAATTCATATTCCTTTCTAAGAATATTATATCCTATAGTTGGTATATAGCTTTCCGAAATCGGATTCTCTAAAAACTTATTTGCCAAGGTTGTCTTTCCAACTCCTCCTTTTCCGAGAATAACCAACTTTATGTTGATTTCGTTAATATTGTCAGTCAAATATCTATCCTTAGAAGGTTTCTTTTGAATACCAATTATAGTTAAGATTTTAGCAAAAATCCAATTAAATAAAACTCAGCATATATTGCCGGATCTAATATAAAATAAATTTTATTTAAATTTACTTGAAATAATCTTGATATGTTATTAGGATACAATATATTTCTAATATTTAACCTAAACCAAGAAGTGATAAGAATATCATGAAGATTCCACTTAATACAGCTAGAAATATTGCCCAATATCGCTTTGGTGCGAGTTGAGCTGTATGCTTCTTCATTTCACTATAAGTAATATCAATAGGAATAATATAAAATAGACTTAATATAGGACCTGTGAGCATGCTTGCCATTGAAAAGAGCCACATAGATCTTGAAAGAATAAAAATAAAAGCAGGTCCTAGATATACAAAGAATTATTGAAATACTTTTGGAGGCTCAGAGATTCTGGGTTCCTGTGGGCTATTTTTAACTTCAGGGATGTTTTTTGTGTTTAATCTGAAAATACCGCATAAAAAGAAAGTCTTTGTATAAATTATCTCAATATTTATTTAGTAGGGAAGAGAAATACAGAATAAAAATATTTTTGATTCGTTAACAATTCTAAATAAACATTCTAATAGCTAAAAACATTAAAATAATAGCCACTAAAAATTGAAGGTAGACTTTTGGCAAATATTTTGAAATTTTTGCTCCAAAAATCGCACCAAATACCGCACCAATAGCAATAAATAAGCCAACTATATAATCAATTTGCCCATAGATGCTTTTAAGGATTGTATTAATAATTGCAGTGAAAAAAATGATTCCTGTTGACATAGCTGTAGAGTTATGGATAGGATAACCTAAAACAATGTTTAAAGCTGGTGTATTAATCACACCTCCCCCAATTCCTAATAAATTAGCAATAAAACCTGCTAAGAAGAATAATGGTATAGATTTATGCAGATTTGATTTATAGTCGTGGTCATTTAACGAAAAATCATCTTTATTCTCAATTTTTTGGATTTTCATGCTTTTTCTAGTATTTAATGCTTTTATTATCATATTTAATCCAGCAAATAGTAATATAATAGCAAATAAGATTCTTAAGATAGTATTTTCTATTTGTATAAAAAGAAATATTATCATGCAAGTAACTGATCCTAAAATTGAAAATGCTGAAAAAATTATTGTGGGTTTGATGGCAATTCTATTATCCTTTAAATAAGTGAAAAATGCCGCTCCTGAAGATATTAATATTATGAATGTAGACGTGTCAATTGCCACATTTATCGGCATTAGAAATATTAAAACCATAATAGGAACAAAGAAAACACCTCCTCCTATTCCAGCAATACTACTTATTGCTCCAGCCAAGAAACCTAAAACAATTAAAAGTATAATGATATACCAAATTAGCTCCATCAGATTTCAAAATATTGTATCAAATTATAACTTTTATAAATTAGTTTCAGAAAATATTATATTATTAAAAAACGATTATTAAATTAGGTAAAACATATATTTAAGACTTAATTGTTGTTATTCATGCCCAGTCACGATGAAAATTCGAACTTTGTCCTTGAACTAAAGCCGTGTGAGAGATGCGGAAATCCTTTTATGGTCAAAATCGGCGAACATAAACCCGATCAAGAAATAGTTTGTGATAATTGTATAAAATTAGAGCAACGGAAGAAAGAGTTAATGCTAGGTGTCTTTGACAAGGTGATCGAAGTAGAAAATAAAATGGAAGATAGTATAAACGAGATGAAATCTCAATTGAATGTTACCAAAGGAACTTTTAATAAACAATTCTTTTTGAATCAAATCAAACGACGTGCGGAAACTTTATCCAAATCAATAGAACTTGTAGAAAAAATCGAGAAAACAAATGATGAAAAATTTATTGAAGAATATGTAAGTATGTTTGAAAAAATTAAGAAAGAAAGTTTTGATTAAAATCTTTTATTTATATTAAGTTCTCTTTTATATACTCATATTTGCTTTATAAATACAAAAGCAAGATTCATTTTGCTGTTTAGATCCTTAGTTCTAGCATCGTATTTCATTAATAAGGATCCAACTTTAACAAAGATATTCCAAATCATGCGAAATAGGGTATTTGATATATAAACCTTCCTTAAATTTTGAAGTTTAACTTCGGTTTTTTTTGGATTAATAGATTGAATATCTGATATTTTCATTAATCTTCCATATACTCCAAATATTTTAAGATTTTTAAGGTTGAATTTCTGAAAAAGAGAAATTAATTGGTCAATCTCATATCTCCTATAATGTCCAATTAATTGATCCTGTTTAGTATAATATTTCATTCGATGGGGAACTGTTATAACTACAATACCTTTCCTTTTGAGAACTCTGCTTATTTCCGAGACAGCTTTAGGATCATCTTTTATGTGCTCTAAGATATCTAAAGCACTTACAAAATCAAATGTTTTATCCCTATAAGGCAAGCAGGTTATATCACCACATAGCGGATTCCAATATTGATATGCCTGATTTTCATTTAATCTTTTTAACCATATACTTGAGTATTGATTTAATGGAGTTAACGCAATATCATAAAAGGATTTGTGTCTAATATTTTCTAAAAAATAAATAAATGAATTCCCAGAGCAACCTAAATCAATCCCATTGAAAAATCTTCTAGAGCCAAGATGAACCTTTAGAATATCAAATTTACACCTAATACCTGGAGATATCAGATATTCTGTAATAGTTCGCAATGAGAAATTCTTGTGATCCTCATAAAATTCCTTTTTATTCATGATTGAAAATATGAATCCATTAGACTAAAAAACTAAGAGTTAGAACCATATTGAGAGTTAGTCATAGTAAAATTTTAAATGTTGATATAATTTTTATTAAAGCCTTTATTAAAACTTCCATATTTTATAAAATATAACTAATAGAAATTGACGAGTTGAGTAAAAACGGAATATAATTATTTTGATAAGAAAAGAGAAACCCAACCTTGGAAAAATTTAGAACAAAACTGGATTAAGAGGGGACGCTGGACTCTAAAAAGACTATATGATAATCAACCTTTTTTGAAAAAAAGATATCAAGACGCTGGAATCTCTCCAGATGAGATCAAGAGTGTTGAAGATTTTAAAAAAGTACCATTTATGACCAAGCAAGATTTTCTTGATAACTTTCCAGATAAACTACTCTGTGTTCCAAATGAGGATATAGTTCGTATGCACGCAACCAGTGGTACCTCAGGACATCAACCAACTTGCGGTTTCTATAATAGGAAGGATCTTGATGATTGGAGTTATCTTTGTGCTCGCAATTTAGGTGCAATTGGTATGACAAAAAAAGATGTATTTCAAAATACTACTTCTGCCGGCTTATTTACGGGTGGATTTGGATATGCCCAAGGAGCAACTGTTTTGGGGGCAATGCTAATTCCATTTGGAGCTGGTATGACCTCTCGGCAGCTTGAATTCTTCAAAACATTTAAAGTCACCGCATTTCATGCAATTCCTTCATTTGGTCTAAGGTTAGCACAAGTTATGGAAGAAGAAGGGATTAAAAAAGAAGATTTATTTCTAAAATATGCAATACTTGGTGCAGAAGGATGGGCAGAATCTACAAGAAAAACAATTGAAGATCGTTTAGGTGTGAAAGCTTATGATAATTGGGGTATGACAGAAGCATATGGCCCAGGACCATCAGTCGAATGTCAAGAGCAAAATGGGCTTCATATTTGGTCTGATTATTTCTATCCTGAAGTTGTCGACCTAGAAACAGGGGACACCTTACCATATGGTGAAGATGGAGAATTAGTTATAACCAGCCTATATAAGGAAGCTATACCCATATTTAGATATCGAACTGGTGATATCACCGCTTTACATAAAAGTGAATGTCCCTGTGGCAGAACAGGATTCATTATGGATAGAATTAAAGGTCGAAAGGATGATATGAAAATCATAAAAGGAGTTAATGTCTATCCTTCAATTATAGAGGAAGAAGTTTTTAATTTATCGAATTATTTTACAGATATTTATCTAATAATGTATCATACAGTTGGAGTAATGGACAACGTTACAGTTAATGTTGAGATAAAACCTGGGATGGATAAACATAAAGCAAAGAAAGAATTAGAGAAAAATCTGCGAGAAGTTACAATGCTTGGAATAAATGTAATGGTTTTTGATCCTGGAACTCTCCCGAGACAAGAAGGTAAAGCAGTTAGATATCAAGATATTAGAGATCGTCCTGATGGTTATAAAGGATGGTTGAAGATGATGCAATATTAATTTTTTCATGCAATAAAATCTTTTTTTTCAATTTTTCAAATTTTAGTCTTCCAGAGTTTTTGTCTTTTTTTAGCATGATATCCAGCGACCGCTAAAAAGGTAAGATATGCAAAAATTATTACCCAAAAGAGCCATACATAGTCACTAGCTCCTTGCATCAACATTTTTATGTGTTACTTAATTTTTTGTGTTAATTGGTTTTTTTAAAGTTCTAATTATATAATCAAATTATAGGGAGAGACTTCTCCTTTAGAATATAACTAAAACATTGAGTGAATTTAGTCGCTATAATATTAAAAGCATTCCCATATTATTCTCATTTTTTGGCAATTAAAATTAGATATGAAAGATTCCCGTCATGAATTCTTGGAAAAAACTTATATAAATATTAGAAAGTCTAATATCTTGAAAATAATTTCTAAAATCTTCCAGTATGATAAAAAATGATAAAATTTTAATAGAGAAGCATGTTAGTTTTTTTTATCATTTACCATATCAGTAAACTTAGGTAATTATAAGTTGAGATGTATATATTATGACCCTTTATTGGAATGAAAAAGCGGAAACCATGCCCCGTGATAAGCTAGAAAAGCTTCAAGGGGAGAAATTAAAAAAATTAGCAAACTATGTTTATAACAATGTAGAGTTTTATAAGAGAAGATTCGATGAAAATGGTATTAAACCTAATGATATAAAGAGTGTTTCTGATATTACTAAATTACCGTTAACTTGGAAAACCGATCTTCGAGATCATTATCCCTTCGGATTAAATGCAGTTCCTATGGATGAGATTATAAGAATTCATGCCTCTTCTGGTACAACTGGGAAACCAACTGTCGTATCTTACACACAAAAGGATATAGACGATTGGACTGAACTTATGGCAAGGACCGTAGTTGCACCGGGAATAACTCATAAGGATATTGTTCAAAATGCTTATGGTTATGGCTTATTTACGGGAGGTCTAGGATTTCACTATGGTGCCGAAAAAGTAGGATGCTCTGTAATACCTATTTCAGGAGGCAATACTGAAAGACAATTAATGATAATGCAGGATTTTGGATCTACTGTGCTAACCTGCACTCCAAGTTATGCGCTTTATATCGCTGAATATGCGAAAAAGGCTGGAATAGATGTCGAAAAATTAGCATTAAAAAAAGCAATCTGCGGCGCTGAGCCTTGGTCCGATAATCTACGAAAAACAATTGAAGGCACCTTAAAAATTGATGCGTATGATATCTATGGCTTAAGTGAGATTTATGGTCCGGGAGTATCAGTAGAATGTGAAGAAAAAAATGGAATGCATATATGGGAGGATTTTTTTATTGTTGAGACATTGGATAAAGAAAC
>JBHLNT010000346.1:0-2853 GCA_048941265.1 Promethearchaeota archaeon | reverse complement strand
ACTTTTAGCATTTATTCTGATATTTTTTTCTAAATTCAAATCTTCAACTTTCATTGTTAATTCCCTATGGTAAAATGGACTTTTTTGGTTATTAAATATATTTTTTTTAATCTATAAATAAATATTTTGCGTTAACAAAATGAGCTTTTTTTTTAGAATCTATAATTTAAATCTTTTATATACTGTGTAAACGCTATTATCAGCTAGCCAAAATCCTAATGTAAAAAAAACAATCCATTCTACGATGGACCACCTTACTATGATATAAAAAGCAATTAAACATGCTATAATAAAGCCAAGATATGCATAGATATTTGAAAACCTTTGATCCTGCAATATTGTCGTGCCAAAATAGATTAGATTAATTATAGAGCATAAAAAGAAAATTAATGCCAATCCTACATGAATAAGGCTCATTCTACGATTGACAACCGGAAAGAAACCTATTAAAGATAACGAGATACATCCCACAATGGAAAGTCTAACTGCTCTTTTAATGAACTTTACATTAACAGCTTCCTGCCTTAGAATTCTTCCAAAATAAATAAAAAATGGTATCGCGGAAATACCTATAATTTTAAGTCCATTATTAAAAAGAGGGGCTGACAATCCTGGACCGATTCCTAATATACTTATATCATTTTTCATCATATCAAAACCAGGAAAATGCATATATGAAAGAGAAACAAAGATAATGGTTAAAAATACAGATATAAGGCCAAAAAATCCACCGGGGATATGATTAAAGAAAGATATGAGACATTTATCTAATTTCTTCATTATTAACAAATTTTGTATAGAGAATTAGTTTATTTTTTCTCGTTAAGTATAATATATATAATGAATTTGTTGTAATCCAGCTTAGAATCGCCAAATTCATGACCCACTCAACTATAGGTATCCAAATAAGAAGAAACGTAGCATATAATATCGCAACAATAAATCCATGGTATGCTTGGTATTTAGAAAAATTTTGAGCTCTTAGCATTAGAATACTATAAAGCAATAAATAACCTAAACCACTAGCGATACTAACCGCAGCTAAAATTCCATGCGTAAGATATATTATAGTATCACTTTTAACAGAAGGAAACACTCCTAGTAGAGAGTAAGTTATGCATGAGATAATTGCTACCAAAAATGCAAATTTTCTGAGATGTTCTTTAACTTTTTCTCCAGAAAAGCATTTCGCAAGCTGTAAATAATATGGAATTATAATAATTCCTGAGATCAGTACGCTCAAATTAAAAAAAATTGCTCCGGGTCCAGCACCTAATTCTGATACCATATTTTTAAAAAAACTATATCCTGGAAATAGTAAGAAAGCAATTAATTCCCCTAAAACTATAATGGCTACAGATAATAATCCAAATATTCCTCCAGGTATAATTTCGAGAATTTTATCAATAGATTTTGTAATTTTTTTCACAAGCTATTAAAGTGAATTCCAAATTTTAAAAATTATTAATATATGCGATCTAATTTGTTATATCTCATATAACATGAGATATTCATTAACCACGCTATAAATGCAAATGTCATAACCCATTCTAAAATAGGAATCCAAGTAAAAAGAAATACAAGTAAAAAGCCTACAAGACAAAAACCTGAATACGCTGGTAACTTTGAATAATTATTATTTTTAAGCATTAATTTGCTGAAAATTATTAGATATACTATTCCTGTCAGCCAACTAGTAACAGCTAGAACACCATGAGTAGTATAAATAAAAAAGTTATTCTCAAGGGAAGGAAAGAAACCTACGAGAATATAAGCAATATCAGAAATATAAAAAAAAATTAATCCCCATTTTATCGTTTTTTCATTAATCCTATCTCCTTTAAGCGATCTCGATAGTGAGACATAAAATGGAATACATATGATTCCTGAAATTATTAATCCTAAACTGAAGAAAATTCCTCCGGGTCCTACCCCAAGATCGGAGACCATATTATCAAAAATGCTATATCCGGGAAAAAAAAGATATGCTAAAAGATCACCTGAAATTCTTGCTATGAGGGAAAGAATTCCATAGAACCCCCCCGGAGCAATATTAAGAAGTTTGTCAATAAACTTTCTCTCTCTTTCCATAATTAGTAAAATAAAATCTTATTTTTAAAAGATTTTTGTAATACATTATCAACTCAGTATTTTATATAAGTTCAATAAATCGTAAACCTATGGCGTGCGCGCTTTTGACTTTCAAGAGTTTTTAAACGAATATCTTTATCAATGAGACCCTCAATGTGACATAAATATTCATATTCATCTTTTAGACAGAGAGTAATTGCCACACCTCTTTTGTTCATTCGGGATGTTCTTCCTATCCTATGAACATAATTCTCAGGGAATTTTGGAACGTCATAGTTAATAACATGAGAGATATTTTCTATATCCAGACCTCTTGCCGCCACATCAGTCGCTATAAGCATGTTAATGTTATGATCTCTGTAATCTTGTAAAATTTTTTCGCGCTGAAATTGTGTTAAATTACCAGAAATTAATCCAATCTTGAATCTCACTCCATTTGATTTCAATTTGTTAAAAAGCCAATTTGCGGTTTTCTTTGTATTCACAAATACAAGAGTATGGTCGGGTTTTTCTTTTTTTAAAACCTCTAAAAATGTTTTAAATTTCTGTTCAAAGCTATCAATTAAATAATAAAATTGTCTCGTATTTCTAACTGTAAGTTCATCCTTACTTAAATTAAGAAACTCAAATTGATTTTTCGAATACTTTTTGACCAATTGCCGCATATCATAATCCAATGTGGCCGAAAAAAGCATAAATTGATAATTAGACCTTATCTGATTCAAAATATATTTGACATCCGGAGCAAATCCCATATCCCAG
>JBHLNT010000131.1:0-11509 GCA_048941265.1 Promethearchaeota archaeon | reverse complement strand
TCATTTCCATCGAGCTCCATTTCATATTCAAAATCGACTTCTTTTTGATAATAAGAATAATAAATATCGAGATAATCAACACAGATTTTTGTATCCGCATAATAGGGCTCCATCTTTACCTCGATTGTTTTAATCCAATAGCCCCTCCTCACGGAAGACAATATGGTTCCTATATCTGCTTCTAAAGGATTGGTATCGTCAATAGTAATGGTACCATAATAAGTTTTTCCATCTTCAACGATTCCTCTTTTAATCGCAATCCACTCACCCCAAGATCCATCGCTGGTTTTAAATTTTATTTTGAGATTATTCCCTACATCTCCCCATGGATTCCAGCCACCATATTTTGGCATTATCTCATATTTGATTTTTATTTGATATACACCTCTATGAAGCGAACTTTGGAAATTTGAATAGTATCCCCATTCTATTCTTATATCATCGGGAAATTCCCAATCGTCCAGATCGGGATTATAATGAACATAGAGATATTGATTATCGTTATCCCGAAGCGCACTGTTTACGCTAATACCCCCTGTAGTTCCCTCATCGGTACCTACTCCATGTGCCCATGCATAATGTGCTGATTCCTTATGAATATCGGTAGAGGTCAGCGCAAAGTCAGTCTCATCATAACTGGAATCATTATACTTTATGTTGTCTTCATTCCATGCATTTGTTTGTACTCCTGCGGTTATCGTTTTATTTATTCCCACGTATTCAGCCCCCGAGCTGGAAGGATTCTCTGTTGTTGCGGTATCATCATTTTCAGTATCATTTGTTTCGTCTGAAATCTCAATATTTTCTTGTTCGATTTGAATTCGATTCGTAGTTAGGTTGATATTAACCACCGGTATGATTAAAATCATACTTAAAACTAACAAAATTAGTTTAGCTTTTTGTTTAGATTTCATTTTCATTTCACCTTTTAAAATCTAAAAATTAGATTTCAAAATCATAATATGACACTTAAGTATAAAAGTATTTCACTTAAATGTCTAAAATCCATAAAATTGTATCAATAATGACAATTTATGTCATTACAAAAAAAAGCTATAATAGATTTAAATGAACTAATATTGTCACATAGCACGACGATGCAATGCTCTCGTATGTTAAAAGAAATGAGAGATAAATATGGTCTGTTTGGATACCCATTGCCCCTGTTTAATTGTAAAGATATAAAGTTTGGATATTGTTCATTCGTATCTTTTAAATTCTTTTTTAGGGGGCTCGATATGGGTTAACTCCGATACCCATTTAATTGAGGGATCGTAAAAACCATCCTCCGAAGGAAACAACCGCCCTTTCACACGAACCCATTGTCCAACTCTCGGGAGGAACCCAAAACGGTTCAAGTGGGAGGAATTTACCAAAACGGAATAATATTCAAACCCGACTTGGATTCGTAGTGACAAATAGCCGTATGTGTAGCTCCGGGTAATCTTTTTTGTGCCGTCCATGACTTCAACAATCTTTCCTTCTTTTACTACTTCATCGGTCATTGTTTATCATTATAAAATATATTATATATATCTTCTATCTGACCCTATAGTTATAAAGAAAAATATTTTATTCTTATTGAAACTTCTTTTTTCCAAAAGGCTGAAGCTCAATTATAGATATTTATTAACAGAGTAAGAAAACAAGTTTAAAAAAAAAAATAAATATAGGTATATATGGAGGAATGACAATTTAGGTATTGGTTAGTCCCATAGCCATTTGTCTAAATTCATTATTCTTCCATATTCTATATTTTTAATTGAGACTTGTTTTTGCTTTTCTCTGAATTCCTGACAAAAAGCCATAACGATTTTCTGTCGCTTTTTTTCTTTTAATTCTATACTTATTTTCAATATATTTTCACGGTGATTGTTTGTTATACGGTATTAGGATTAGATTATTTATAATTTTAAATATTAATGTCGTATTTTTATTAAAGAGTAAATATCTTTTTACTTTTAAATAATTTAAAAGGATTTAAGTAAAGGTCTTAGATCATTCCAAGTCATTTGGCTTTCCAAATATGTATATCTCTATTTAGGCATTAGAGTTCTGATTCAAAAATAGCAAAAAAGAATAAAACAAAAATTAATAATTTACTCTGAAGGCAGAATTAAAATTCCTTCTTTTTGTTTTAAATGGCTTTTCAGGTCTGTTGAAAAAGCACTTCGGGCAATATACGGAGAGGAATGGGTCTTCGAATAATTCGAGTGCTCTTTCTGGGGTTTAAGATGGGTTATTACTACAAAACTCCTGGAACGTTAGCTCTTGGCCGCAATCAAAGCAAGGTTTCGTACAGATAGTGTCTTTTATTGACATAAATTAATATTGGCTCCGGAACAATATATAAATGCGAGGTACTTATTGCAATTAAAATATTTAAATTGGAATCTAAGGATTATTTAAAGAATTGACCTTTGCTTTCTTTAAAAAGTTTTTTCACGCATTCAAGAATCGTCTTAAAATTTTTGTTCACTTTATCTTGTTCTTTAGTAAGGGCACGTCTTACCTCACCATAGGTTTGTTTAGACTCTAGGGTCAGGAATAGATACAAGGAAATAAAAACGCCGAAAACTACCATAATATATATCATTATTTTAAATTCTTGTTCTCGAAAGTCAGTATTTTGGACTTGACTTATAATAATATCAAAAATAATACGTGATACGATAGAGACAACTATTGTTAAAATGCTGAAACTTTTAATATAAAAACTCACTGATTTAAAAATAGTTGAAAAATTATCGATTTTATTATTGAGATCATCAATTGCCTTTTCAGGGGAATTACCTATACTATTTTTCAGCCAATTGTTATTAAAAAGTAAATTTAACATTTTCTGATAATGTTTTAGCATTTTCCTCTGTCTATAATAATAAGGTAAACTATAGTTATGGTAGACCACCGTATGAGCCCATAAGACCGAGTAAATACCAATAGGAACCATAAGGCTAATCCAAAAAACCACATAGTCCATCAAACCGTTAAACTCAGGAGGAAAAAAAATAATAAATAATAAATAGATTAGTATATAAGCTATACAGATAAATTTTAAGGAGGAAATAATACGATAATTTCTAGTTCTTTTTAGTGCCAAGAACTCTAAGGCATCTAACTCATTATAATCTACGATTTTGGAAATTTTTGGAATAATAGCATTCAGATCTTTATTTAAAGATTTATACTTCTCAGTAATTTCTGTCATAAATAAATGGAAATCGGAATTGTTTTTTATTTTATAAGAAGTTATTATCTACTGAGCAATTTAAAGTTTAATAAAAATGTCAAAAAAATAATTATGAAAAAAATTTTATTTTAAGATTAAAGGTAATAAAAATATCTTGCTTTAAATAAGCTAGACGATACATACTTATAAAAGATTTGGACGAAAGCCTTATAAATCGGATTAATATTGAAACACCTGAAAATATTATATTAAAAATCTCTTCAAACGGGCAAATAATTATTATTAACAGTAATTATGAATTAAATCAAACTGCCTCTTCCGGCAATGGCACATTGGCAAATCCCTATATTATTCGGGATAAAAAAATCGACGCTAACGGCAACACTTATGGAATTCTCATCAATAACACCAATAAGTTCTTCTCCCTAATTAATTGTACGGTGTTTAATGCGAGCTATGGGCTTTTTATCCATAATGTGTCCAAGGGCAAAGTGTATGATTGTTACTTTCGAGATAATAGCATTGCAGGGATAAAGCTTTTCAATTGTTCGAAGAATGCCATAAATTATAATTACATTTATTCAAATAATCACTATGGCATTGTGTTCAATCGCTCTAACAATAATGAAATTAGTGGGAATTATTTATGGGATAACCAACATTCGGGTATTTATCTCAATTGTTCAAATTACAATAATATAACCAGCAATTTACTGACTAATCACGATAATGCTATTTATCTATTAAACTCCAACCACAGTTATATTGCCTATAATTTCGGAAGTTCCAATAACCATACCATTGTCCAAATTAACTGCGTGGATAATACTTTAGTTAAGAATTTTATTGAGTGGTCTGAAAGAGCCAATACCGAGATCAAATTTTTGAGTTTGGTGATATCATGTGGGATGCTTTCTATTTCATTAGCCCGCAAATACAACACTCGTAAATTCTTGAGTTTGGTAATGCATGGAGGGATTTCTTTTATTCTAGAAGAACCTGATAGTTAAAATCCTACGACGTGCCCTTCCTCGTTTAATTTATAACCACCGCAGGATCGCCCTTCTTCATCTGTGTCTACTTTATAAAGTCTTCTCCCTTTAAATAGGAGAAAACTTCTAAGTTCCTAAAGAATTCGGGTATCATCCTCATGACATTGAAAAAACTGCACAAATCGTTTAAAAATATGTGATTTTATTTCATCAAAGGTTAGCGATTCTCTATTGGCAATTAAATCTCTTATATGCAGCCCCACTATAGAAAGACCTATCATAATTAAGCTATCGAGGAATTTGGAAAACCAGAAAATTTGATTTTTTAACAAAAAAGTTAAATATTAAGTCAACATCCTTATCATTGAAATCTAAAATAATAAAAAAATAATCTGGAAGTGATATAAAGTTTCTGAACTAGAACCATTGGCAAGAGCCTGGCCTATTGAAGAAGTATATAATCTTATAAAAAGAATATATAGGCAAGTCTTAGAGCAAGAATATACCCCTGAAAAGTTAATAGAGTATGGTAGCAACCTTGTTAGAGGTGAAAGGTCAGTTAAAGAAATAATTCAAGAATTAGCTCTTTCAGAAGAATATGAAGACCGTTTTATAGAGCCTTTTCCCGAAGAGATAAGAATTATAAAATGCTTTAATCATTTGTTAGCACGAGATCCTACTCAAGAGGAATTAGATTTTTATAGAGAGATCTCAGTAGTTGAGGGAGTAGATGATGTGATAAGACAAATAATGGATAGTGAATTGTATTTTCCTGGGGATGATGGAACTGCATTTGAACACCAATTGATTACCAGTTGTGAGTTGATATATCTCAAATCCAATAATGGGCAATACGTTTGCGCTGAATATGGAGGGGGTAGGGAATTAGTTGCTAATCGCTGGAAACCCCTAGGATGGGAGACTTTTGTAATTGAAAAAGTTAATGGCGAAAGAGAGGCGATTAGCGATGGAGAACTGATATGGCTCCGAGCTAGCAGCGGGCAATATGTTCATTTTAAACAAGTAGATAGCGAAATCGTAGAGATTATTGCCAGTAGTTGGAGACGCTCAGATGCGGATACCATTACAATTGGAAAGATCAGCGAAGGAGGGGAAATTGGCGATGGTGAATTAATATGGCTTCGAGCAAATAATGGACAATATATCTGCACTAGCACAAACGATCAACGTTTATATGCTGGAGATACTGAAATAACAGAGATGGCACAGTTCACTATCAACATCCAACAATTGAGATGAACCCACATTCTTAGCCATGTCTTAAAGCAAACAGAATTGTTTCATGCTTTAATTAAGAGACATAACAATGAGTTAAGCAAAGAAGGCTCACTTTTTTAGTAAGTCTGGGTTATCCTTCTTGGAATTATAAGCGATAATTTATGGATTTGAGTTTTGAAATTATCACACACGATACAATTAAAGAAGGAGTAAAAGAATTAAACGGGTATTCCTAAAACGGATTGAATTATTGGGTATAATTTAAAAGAGGTCTTTTCCAAAAAGTAGCTTTCTATAAAGTAAGGGATAAGTGTGAAAATATAAAAGATTCATTCCATTTGGAGAGCAAATGCTTCAAAGATGTTATTGATATATAAATATAGTAATTATGAGCCCTAGATCGAATATTTTTATACTTCATTTTTTCTAAGATATTATACTTCTATTATTAAAATATACGGGAAGGTGCCCTAAATCACTAAAATGTATCTCGAATTTAATAAAGTAGAACAAAAATACTATACAAGCTACTTTTTAGAAGAGTTTAAAATCGTGGTAAAAGTTCCTTTGATTGAAAAAGAGGAGAAAGATGCACTTCCAAAGCTATCAGAATTTTGCTTTGATAATAATATTTATGTTACACAGATTGAAAATGGATAAATTCAAAAAATTTTAAGAGGAGCTACACAAAAAGAAACCATCTAATTCTCCGTTAAAATCTACATTTCCTATTTACAAATAAATAAACCTTGTTTTGATATGAAATTTTGTCCCCATTGTGATAATCTTTTGCTTCCGCGCAAGAAAAAACTGTTTTGTAAAGCGTGTAATGAAGAATTCGAGTTAAACTTAGACCAAAAGGATGAATATCAAATGATAAAGACCATCACACATGATGAAACTGATTCAACTCCAATTATTATAAAAGAAGACCCGAAAGAAAAGAAAATTTCTGCAGATGATCGCAAAGCCCATGAAGACTTCTTTACTTCCAGTGAGGGTTCGGAGGAGTGAAGTTTTAATAGATTTACATCCAAATTTGACTCAAAATCTTTTTCAAATTACTTCGAACTTTAAAATCATTCCGTCTGACTTAGAGAGTTCTATGACGAATCGAGTTGTAGACCTTTTCGCTTCAATTCGCCATTTGAAAATTTTATCCTTTATATCACTTATTTCGCAGCTCGGAATTCCTCTTTTTTCTAAATATTTAATAGTAATTTCCCTTGCTTCTTCTAATGTAGTCAATTTGAAGGCAGAACCCCCGAAATTTGTGATGAAATCCTATTTTAAGTACGCATCTAACAAAAGCGAATTATATTACGATATTACATTCCCCGATTCGCTTTTAAACTTTTTTCTTAAAGGTAAATGTATCAAGAAACGAGACTATTAAAAAATTCTTATGAAGAGTAAGATTGAACACATCTACTTAAAGTGCATTCTACTCAATAGAACTTTATATCAATAGCAGATTTGAAGTTTAAATGAAACCCCGTGTGGTTAAAATCTCATTAGTGAGTGATTTAAATATTTTTTGGACATTTTCTCCGGTCTTAGCTGAGCATTCCATAAAATCATAGATAGAATTTATCGAATTATTACAATTTTCAGTATTTATATGGACTATTCGCTGATTAGATAAGTCTTTTTTTCCCCCCACTCCTAAGATGGGGATTGTTTGGGACTGTACAACTAAATTTTTTTGAAAAAGAGAGATCCATTGTGCTAGATTATCAAAACTTTGTTTCCTGGTAAGATCATACATGAAAATGCCTCCTGAAGAGCCTTTAGCATAGATTGGCATAAATACTTTAAATTTAGGCGCACCAGCTACATCCCAGACCTGAAGTTTTATGTTGTAATTCTCGAGTTCCAAATCTGTCGTGAAAATATCCACTCCGATAGTTGCTTTTGTGTCTTCTAAAAATCGATTTATCAGAAATCTCTGAATGAGTGAGGTTTTTCCCACTCTGGTATCTCCAAAAATGCATACTTTAAGGGAGGCAGTTTTGATGGTAAGGACCTCGACCAGTTATAAAATTAGAATACAATTTAATATTTTGATTATAATAATAATTGACTTTAAGTGGCAATATTAAAGTATTGGATTTGTCCATTTGTACGTGTGCCTATAACTCACGAAAAAGAAAGATTAACCGACTGTTTATATAAATTATTAAGTAGTTAAGTAAAGTAAGGATAAAGATAAGTATATCAGAAAAAAGATTCTTTCTAAAATGAACAAATAGAATGAAATAAAAATGGCTCCACACAAATATTCGCAAGGGAGAGATGGAGATATTAAGGCGATATTATATGACGCGGTACATTATTGGTGAGGATTTTTATTTCAGTAACTACAAATAAAAAAACTGATATTTAAACCTATTTTTTGGGAAGATAAATCTCCTCTCTTACGGAATTATAAGCAATAATTTATTACACAACTTTTTTATTATACACGCATAGCATTTGTTTGAATATTCAGTATCGCGGTCATTTTTTTACTGAATATTTTAAAATTTTTTAAGAATTACGAATCTAAGTTCTTTTTTTACTAAAAGTCTCTTGAAAATATGAACTTCGCTAAATTTTAGACGCTAGGAATTTTAAAAGAGTATTGAGGGTAACCCCATCTAAAATAAGATTGCCATCTGGATCGATAATATTCCAGTCAAAATTATCTCGCAACTTCCACAACAGAAACACTTTTTTTTCATATGCTTCAAAATTTTCTGGAGACTCGTGGTTTATCCGGCACCAGTGGTCTATAAGGTCTTGTTTATTTAAGCTGCCTTCTTTTATTAAAATGGAAGCAAACCCTAAATGATTGTTTAAATGACACATATGACACAATGAAATGATATCTTCTAGCCGTTGTATCGAATTGTGGTAGTCATAGTGCCAGGATTCATGGGCTTCTAATTGTATATCTTGTGCCTCGCAAATAACGCATTTATAGTGATCTTTTTTATATACTGCTTTTCTTAGGATATCACATTCTATATCGGGTAATACCTTTCGCAAGTTAGAGAAGAAAGACTTTTCGGGTACTAAATTACCCCATAACCTATAGTATGACAATTGCTTTTCTAAGGAAATACACTTTTCAATGAGGTCTAAATCTGGCATTCCTCTAAACAATTTCTTTTTTTAGCTATTCGATTTTCGCATTTTCATCCAATACGATGAGATTTTCCACATAGAGTTTTATATCATGGATAGAAGTCATTATTAAGCTATAAGATCATATTGATTTTTATCAGTATATAATTATTGATTAAAATATTTAAATATATAGAATAGCCCGTGTTTCTAAATTTATAAAATTCTTCTTCAATAAGAAGAATTCTGCCAATTAGAAAATTTTTCACACTTCTCAAGCTGTTCTAAAAAGGGACGAATTGACTCATCGATATGGCGTATGTTATCGCAAAACAAGTCCAATTCTTTCAGAATTTTGAGTTTGGTGATATCATATGGGATGGTTTCTATTTCATTAGCCCGCAAATACAACACTCGTAAATTCTTGAGTTTGGTAATACATGGAGGGATTTATTTTATTCTAAAAGAACCTGATAGATAAAACTCTACCTTTTTTTACCGCTGGGAATTTCACTGGATTACCATAAAAAATTTTTGATGAGAAATCGGATTAATCATCACTTAGATTCCTGATCTTTAATGTAATTCCTCTCTTTTTCAAACCCTTCATGACAAACGGATAGGTAATTAATGTTTCATATTCTAAATCAGGGATTCCAAGACTCGCAATTTGTTCTTCAGTGAATAAATCCACAAGGAGAGCTGCCCTATGGTCAATTCCATACTTTTCAAGCAACTCTAATGAGTGTAACTGGTTCTTAAAAAATCTTCCAGCGGCACCAGTAATTTGCTCAAATGTAGGCTCATCGACTCCTTTCAAGGAGATTCTTACATAGATATTCTTAAACTTGCTAAAATCCTTAACATAATTCTCATCTAATAAAATACCATTCGTCTCAAGGATGAATACTTTGTTTTCTGGAATTAATCTTAGCAGTTCAAGTAAATGATCCTTACAAATGGTCGGTTCCCCGCCACTTACTCGTATGAGCGGAACATTCATGTTGAGCAGTTTCTCTCCTACTTGATACGGCGTATAATAATCCCCGAATTTTTCATGATGCCACACCTTTTTTTGACTCCAACAATAAGCACACCGTAAATTGCACCCCATACAGTCAGCAGTGGCCACACCGCCATAAAAGCGCGCTTTACGGAAACGATAGTACTTCTTCGAGCCAACCCTACATACGGCTTTTTGCACCCCTTCAGTTAGAGAGATTGGATCAATCATTTTTTGCTTAAAAATTTGAAATTCTTTAAGAATTATGAATCTAAATTCCTTTTTTACTTAAAGTCTCTTGAAAATATGAATTTCACTTTTTTTTGCACTTCGAGTTCACTTTCTGGTCATCATATCCTCTACTAAAGCGCCTATACATAGTCCTCCTATTATAAGAATGAGTACTAAAATTACTAAAATACCTATATTCGAAGGATATGGTATTAAAACCGCGAAAAATCCAAGAATACAAACTGTGATCAACCAAATAATAAATATATATCCTGTAGTACGTGATTTACTTTTTGTTCCCTGAGAGCGAATCTCCTTGCCGCACGTTGGACAAAACTTAGCTCGGGGAGGACAATTATTTCCACAATTTTTACATTTCATAAGACCACTCTTTTAATAATTAGTTTTTATTAGATAATAGATCTCTATGCTTAATTTTTACAAACTATACTAATTCTTTCGTGGTTCTTATATATATAGTTACTATTTTTATTTTCTTAAACAATATGCCCTTTCTATCTCTAATAACGTTGTTTCTCGGATGCGCGGTTCGATCTGTTCATATCTCAAAAAAAACCTAATCCATAGTTCATAGATATGTGATTTTAAATTTTTACACAATTTATGGAAACTTTGAGTTCTCAATTTGTGGTCAAAAACTGCGCATGGACAAAAAAGCCTCTCAGCTTTTGGATATAATTAACTTTTTATAATCG
This sequence comes from Promethearchaeota archaeon, assembly GCA_048941265.1. Classification (GTDB taxonomy): domain Archaea; phylum Asgardarchaeota; class Lokiarchaeia; order Sigyniarchaeales; family SOKP01; genus LW40-45. Next base: position 1,030 of record JBHLNT010000131.1, on the reverse strand, counting down.
GACTTTTATTAAGTCTTTATAAAGAGTTTTGGTAGTCACCAGTATTTTTTCGTCTGTGGTAAAATTTATAAAAAATTGTGAAAAAAGTGGTTCAAATCAAAAAGGACATGCCAGAAGAGAAGTTCATTGAAAATAATGAGGATACGTCAAATCACAAAATGATAAACAACGTTAACGACATGCGGGAAGAAGAACAGATAGAAAAAACCGAGGAGATGAAGCAATATGAACAAGAAACGGGACGCTATGCAGTATGGCGCGGCATTGTCACTGAGGGTTTTAAGCGATGGCAAAAAGGGGAAAAAGTTTATAATCGAGATAAGGAGCGCATATCTTTATATGTTTCAGAAGATACCAAGATGAAATGGACTGAATTTCTTGAGAATAGCAGATACACGACGATTTCAAAGCTCATAAGAGAGTCAGTGCGGCATTTTATTGAGGATAGGAACAATAAAATTAGCCCGGGCACGGTTTCAAACATCTCGCACGCGCTTAAGGAACCATTAACTTCGATAAAGGGTTATTCTCAACTGCTTCTTGAGACTCATAAGGAGACTCTTTCCGAGGAAGTGTTATCTACCATTAGGAATATCTTTGAACAGAGCATCCATCTTGAGAATAAAATCATCAATTTTCTAGATAATATTAAGGGGCATGGCTCGGAATACGATATTCTTTTAATAGAAGATGATCCATCTACGATAAAGCTAATTTCGAGTTTCTTTGAGAGTAAGGGATTTATTTGTAAAGGAATAGCCAGTGGATTTAAGGGGATAGAGGAGTTAAAAAACGGTACACCCCAATTAATACTGTTGGATATCATTTTACCTGATATTAGTGGATATGATATTTGTAAAACGCTTAAATCAGATGAATTATATAAGGATATACCTGTCTATTTCTTAACAGCGATTTCTGGTACTGAAGTGGAGAGTAGATTAGAAGATACGGGAGCTAATGGCTACATCTTAAAACCATTTAATTTTTCAGATTTTGATTTCCTTTTTGACATGTTAGTCAAGAAAAA
>JBHLNT010000130.1:0-11530 GCA_048941265.1 Promethearchaeota archaeon | reverse complement strand
TTCCAAGCTTGAGAAATATCATAGTTTTGGCAGAATACACAGCCAAAATTACAGGATTGAAAAAAAATTGTTCCGCTAGGAATTAATACACTCTCTTCGCCCATATGTAAAAAAGCGGATGATACATAGGAATCTTTAGTTAATAGACAATATCCCTTTTCATTTTTAATGCGATTTGCTCCACACTCCCGTTCACAAAAGATACAACTTTCGAGATATTTATTAGCAATAGTTTCAGCTAAACTTATATAATTAGGAGAGGTAACTTTTCTTGTTTTAAGCTCTTCAGCATTTTCATAGATAATTTGATTGAATTCTTTTGACTTTTCATTAAGCAGAGTTTCTAAATTTTCTAATGAATCATTCGGATTAAAGTGACATTCTAAAGTCCTTGCAATTAAATACCTAGCAATACGAGTACCATCTATTATCCCCCTATAATATGAAAATCTCCTAAGTATTTCTTCATTTTTCCAAACTGACATTGAATCTGGACGTAAAATTCGATAAACCATTTTTAAGATAGTTAATTTTATTGTATGAGCTCTTTTCTTTTAATAATGTTTGATTAAATTAAAATTTCGATTGTTTAAAGTACTTTATCTTAATTTAATCTTAAAGAAAATTTTGATTTAAATGCTTAATATGAAATAGAATCATTTATATTTCGTTGAAGCATAAGTCATTAAGATTAAACCGATGATCTGAAGAATTAATGACAAAATCCAAATAGTTATTTGAATTGCTGATCCATAGCTTTCTCTTAATGGAGCCAAAATAAATTCTGCTACAATTGCGACTCCTATATAGAATAAGATAATTCCAGTAGCGAATATGAATGAAGTCGCCTGTAAACTGGGTGTTTTCGCACCGATATAAATGAAAATGAATGGCACTAATAATCCCACAAAAAAAGCAATAATTTCTAGTGCCGATATAAATTCGAAATCTTTTTGTGAATTGACGGGATATATTAATTCAATTAAAACAACAGCAATGATAATATAAGCAAGAATCCCTTTTAATTTGAATTCTAACAATTCCTTATCAATTATAAAGAGGAGTATGGCAAAGCCCGATAGATAAATTAATCCCCCAATTTTATAGTACCATATATTGGGATATAAATAATATTTGGTTGTGTCAAATTGAGTTAAATAGAAATCAAAATACATATATATTATTCTTGAAACAAATAAAGTACTCATACTAATAAAAATTCCAAAAAGAAAATCAAAGGAAAGAAAACCTTGCTCTTTGCTTTTATCTAAAACTCTCTTTCCTAAATAGACGCAAATCATTCCTGTTATAGCTATTATTATAAGTACTAAAAGAAATAATAAATTAAATTCAGGTGAATTAGGTTCAATTGCCATATTAATATATTTAAGTTTGAAATATTTAAAAATTCCCTATTTTAAAAGATTGTCTTTAAGACTAATTTCACATTACTCGGTATATTAACCTCAAAATAATTTTCTACTATCTCAAATAGGAAGTTTAAATAAACAGAAGAAATTTTACTTTTATATGCATCTTGTAGATTATCACTTATTTTATGAGCATCGATTTTCTTCCTATCTTCTACTGTGTCAAAGTAACTAGCAATATATTTAGATAATTCAAAGGCTTTTTGCATTTCATTTCTCAATAGAATGAAACTTACATTCTTATCGCTTTCAAGAAGAAATTGATGAATTATTCTTTTCTCAATGGGAATTTTTTTTGGATTAATTATTTTATCTTTATCATTAATTATTCCATTATTGTCAAATACCAAATAATCTTTAAAATCCTTTTTATTATTCATATAATCCTCTTTAGAAATTATAGAAATCTCAGATTTAAATGTATCTTGAGTAGTATATTTAAAAAAATTGGTAATATGAGTTTTTAAGAAAATCTCCTCTAAAACTAATGCGACTTTTTGTTTGAAAAAGATTCCTCTAAGAATATAAGACAGTATAATAGCCGGTATATTGAGTTTTATTAAATCCAAATCAAGTGTATCTTCGAAAAGTAGTCTTTTTTCTATAACTGGTTTCTCAAAAATCGTTTCGGGAAGTTCAATTTGAAAATCAGCAATAAAATAGTCCCTAACTCTTAAATTTTTATCAACATAGGCGATAAATGAATCCGGACAAATAGTATTCGCCATCACATTCACAGAGAGGAGTCCACGTGTAATATGTTTCGTTGATTCTTCAGAGATTTCAATATCTCCCCATTTTCCACAAGAAGGGCAACGAACTTTTATTATCATAAGTGATTGTACCAAGAATTTTTTTAATATTTATACATTTGGAATTCTATATTATAATTATTCTTACCAATATTCTAATATATATTATATCTTCTCTAGTAGATTAAAAAGACTTTAGATTTATATTATTAACTCAATAATTTAATTTTAATTATAAGATCCTAATACTAGTAGAGTTTGTGATCTTAAGCACAAAATTGATTTCAAAACGCAAATTTAAATAGTTCTCATTTTATTAGAGATACACAATTTCTGAATACTATCAAATTATTGAAATTGGGGATATTTGTGCTATTACAGATGAATTATGATAATACCTTAAATTACATTCTAGTACCAATTTGTGTTGTTGTTATCTCTTTAGTATATAATTATCATTATCGAAATGAAAAATCAAAGATCTATGCTAAAGTAGCTTTTGTTTCTACTTTTGTAGTTGGATTAATGGCTATATTGGGTTTACTTCAGGCCGGAACTTTCAATAATTCATGGATTTCAGCTTTTGTACTTTATCCACTGGGAATTTCTGTTGCTATAATCCTTACTCTATACATGAATAGAATTATAAAGATAAATTATCAACAATTAGAAGAGGTGATTAATACTTCTTCTGAAAGTTCCGTAAATGTCGCAAATATAGCTATGGAGTTGGCCGCAAGTGCTAGTGAAGTCAACGCATCAGCAGAAGAAATTGCTTCAGCATCTATGCAAATGACCAGAAATACCGAGGAAGTAATGAGATCTTCAACGAATATTATTAATATTATGGATATTATTACGAATTTAGCAGAACAAACTCATTTATTAGCTTTAAATGCTCGTATAGAAGCTGGAAGAGCGGGAGAACACGGACGCGGTTTCGCTGTTGTTGCTGAAGAGGTCCGAAAATTAGCTACACAGTCAAAGAAAGCCGTTACAAATACAGGACATGAAATTAATGAAATAATCAACAAAATAAATTTATCTTTTGAAAGTATGCAAGGAATTAGCGCCTCAGCGGAAGAGCAAACTGCCTCAATGGAAGAAATTACCGCGACTGCCAATAAATTAGAAGCCCTAGCAGATGAACTTAAAAATAGCTTATATCATATTAAATGACTCATTTATGCCTTATTTTTACCTTTTTTTTTAATTTTTAAGCGTAAGAAACGCTTCTTCAGAATTAGATTGGAATATGTTATTATTAGTTTTAATGCTGAATCAGGAATAACTCAGTTTTATGTTTAGAATAAGATGAGTTTAGATTTCAAAACTAAGCCATTTTATAACATTTTCAAGAAACTTTAAATTATCTCCCGCGTCTATTCCAAAATCGCTATCTTCAATCATCCAGTCAGAGGACCCAAAAGTTGCACATCTTCCATTATAAAATTCACTAACTACACATATAGGTACTGGTCCTACTTCATCTGTATCATCATCACTAAAGTATTTAAATTCTGCTTTTTCTGAAGTCACTATAATATCTTCAACTTCTTCCTCAGTCAAACTAAAAAAAGTACATTCTGGAAAAACGACTTCGGAGATGCCTTTTGTTATTGGATGATTAAATAATTCGTTAATCAATAAATTTTCCTTATTGACTAAAAAATTTGAAGGGGATTCTAATATTTTGCCATTCCAAAATCTCTTAACTCCCGTTAATTTATATAACACTCTAATGGAACCTAATTTCATAGGTATGTCTTGATCTCCTCCAGCTCCAGATGTTATTAGGAGTCCTCCTCCCTCACCTACAAATCTTTTAATGTCTCTTAGTTGTTCAGGAGTAAATTTATCTTTCTTATTATTTTTCATATGTTGAATATTTCCTATAAATAATATATCAAAATCTTCAAGTTCATCAAAGGTTAGAATTTCATTCTTATCAATATATTCAACATCATAATCATCCTCGCCTAAACTAAACTCCGGAAAGTCCTCGATCTGTTCATTGTGAGATAAATCCACGATTATTTTGTAGGACATTTTTTTGCTCCATTAAATTTATGTTCTGTTGTGTGTTGTTTCTACTGACTTAATTATTGTATTTTATTTTTATAAAGATATGTTATTATTATTAAAGGTTATTAAAATCACTAATTTAGTAAAATCAATACTTTTAAACTTTATTCTCAAATATAAAGTTTGCGATTTAAGATGAGTTCCTATTAATAAAAGAATGAGAATAAAAAATAGTTGATATTATTTTATTGGAATAAATTCTCTTTCAGCAGGACCCTCTTTTTTAATTACGGCAATGTCTATTCCATTTCCACTAGCCATATCTCGAATTATAGATGAGGTGACTGCTTTTTTAACAATTTCTTTCCCCTCTTCTGGGGTGAGATTATCTTTATACTTAGCTTCGAGTACACCAAATGAAAAATTTTGGCCACTCCCAACCGCTACAAATTTCTCTGGCAAGATTGAACCATAAGCGCCAATATCTAATAGAATAGGTCCTTCATTTTCAGTCACTCCTCCAAGTATAAGCCCAACTTCAAAAGGGAATAGTTTATATCGATATAAGATGTTTGATAACATTCTTCCGGCAGCCTTTACCGGTATTGGCTTATTATCTTTTTCAAGTTGATAAATAGAAGTCTCTGCTCTTAATATTTCTACGAGATATTGAGCGTCAGCAACGCTTCCTGCTATGGTCATCCAGAGATGATCTTGGATTTTATGCAACTTTTCAGCAGTTTTACTTGCAATGAAATAAGCCATTGTTGCTCGTTTGTCAGTTCCTAAAATAACAGCATCCTTACAAATCAAGCCTACTGTAGTAGTTCCCGTACTAAAAGTGTGATTCTTAATGATTTCTTTATTTAAATTCTCTTTAGAATACACTTCTTGCATAATAGAATCTTTTAAAATCTTAGAATCAATAGATTTCAAAAATTCTTCTTTTCTCATAATTTCATTAAATTCTTTAATCTTTAATAATTTTTTTCTAATTTAATATAAATTTAAATCAAATTAAAAACACGAGAGATTCGAAATATAAATTAATTATGAATTAAATACCTATATAATCAAATCTGATTTTTCTTCAATACAAAATGGCTGAATTAATAGGATATTTATTAACCATTGATGCAATAATTACTTGGAGTTTGGCGTCCTTAGTTTATAAATTTGGTCTAGGTAAAACAAATACAAAAGGAACCATCCTTTTTAGATTATGTTGTGTTTCACTTTTTACATTTCTTCTTTCATTGATCATTGGAAGCTATACCTTTTTATCAAGATTGAGTAAATATGAACTTGCAATTTATCTTATCTCATGCTTAATTTGTGGTTTAAGTGTTACTGTAGGGGATTTAATGTATTTTACATCGCTTAAAAAAATTGATGCTTCGCGAGCGTTTCCCCTAACGCAATTGAGCTTGATATTTGTATATCCTTTCGCTTTCTTCCTATTTGGTGAGGAATTAACATGGTCTATTTTAATTGGTGGTATATTAATTCTTTCTGGTGTGTTATTATTAAGTAAAAAGGATAAGGATGAAGATCAAGAGATTGATCTGAACAAACGAGGCCAGAATAATAAAAAAAGAGAAAATTCTGAAGAGGTATTTATTGGTGTAGTTTTCGCTATTGGAACAGCTTTTTTATGGGCTATAGCCATCGTCTCATTTCATCAAGCAAGAATCATTAGTAACGATGTATATGTTACCAATTTTCTTCGAATCATTTTTGCTACAGTTTTCATAACCATTTTAGGGTTCTTTAAGCGTGAATTTTATGGTGGTTTTAAAAAAGAGGAAAGACATAATTTAAAATATTATGGATATATTGGGATTGCTGGCTCGTTATCTTTAGGTTTGGCAGATTCATTGTTTTATGAAGCTGCGAGGATTAATGGATTAATTCTAACATCGACAATAACAGCTAATACCCCTATGGTTCAGCAGATCTTTTCTGTTCTCATTTTAAAAGAAAAATTCCGTAAAAGATTTCTAATTGCCGTGAGTTTGATAATTATTGGAAATTATATCATTCTGTTTTTGTAACAAATAAAAGTCAAAATATATAGAACTAATTAAAAAGAAGCAAAATTTATTTATTCTCACGAATTTCGATTCCATCAGGTAAGCTTACAGAATCAGCACTTATCCCTTCAGCTTTTCTAAAATAATCATAAGTTCTTTCTTCAGCCATTCTCATAAAGGATTTCAATTCCTTATCCATATCTGTTGGAATTTCAAACTCCACGAATTCTTTTAGAATATTTTCAACTTTCTCGCTTGCGTTACTAATTATGTCCTTCTTCCCCTTTTTACGCCATGTGGTTCTTCGATTTCTGTTCAATAGTTTTGGTATATACAACTCTTTCTTCATATATTTTCTCGTATGTTTTTCACTTAAAAAAGTTGCACCCGGTTTTGTTTTAGTGGCAACTTTTTCTATTACATCCAAACCTATTGTGTCTTCATTTACCTCAATACCATTAAATGCTCTTTTAATCATACCTGCAATTTCATCATCAATTAGAATTAATTCTAATGCTTCCGCGAGTGTAGCTTCGTATGTCCCAGCACATGTAATGTAATTAATACCTGCCTGAGCCGCAAACATTAAAGTTTGATATCGTTCTAAGCCATTTTGAATATCAAAACATTTGGAATCAGTCACCGCACCTAAACCTCTACTAGGAATATTATAATATCTTGCTAACTGAGCTATTCCAGCAGTCATTAGACCTGTCTCTACAGATCCTATTGCGGAATTTCCAGATCTCATGTCAGTTATATGTGATACCGTTCCGAAGAATACAGGGGCACCTGGATTATATAATTGAGCCACAACTATTCCTGCCAGTATTTCCGCATTGGTTTGGGTTAATAAACCCGCCATTGTAACAGGAGCTGACGTACCAGCTAAGGCTTCAGGAGCAACGATTGTTGGCTGCTTAAATTTAGCAAAAATTTCAAGACCATTTGTCATTAGGGTGGGTAAATGTAGTGGACTTGTTGGATTCATAAAACCAATCATTCTTGGTCTGTTCATTAATTCTTTTTCTCCACCTACAATAATAGACATCATATCAATCATATCTTTGCTTGCGACTCTTCCATAACATCCAGAACCGTAAGGTTTTCGAGTATTTTTTGCCCAAACATATATACATTCAGTATGCACAGTAAGAAAGTTCACATCGCTAGGCCATACATCTATATGTGATGCCATGATATGATCTGTACGATCTACAATACGTATTTGGTTTATATTATCATCTAAAACAACTTTTCGATAGCCTTTTTTTTTCATTGCATCATAAATACGAACTGGAGTACCAATAGTCCCAAATTGGGTACTATGAGTATTAATTTCAAAATTAAAGGAACCGTCCCTTCCGTACAATCTAAAAGAATCTGGTACATGCTTTAATTGTTCCTTTATTAAAAGTTCAGGAAGTTTAACGAAATTTGAATTTTTATCTACTTCAGCACCGTTTTCTTGGAGTAGTTTTCGGCAATCGTCAGCATCTATTTTAATACCGACATTTTCCAATAATTTAATAGAAGCAGAATGAATGGTTTCTATTTCATCCTTGGAAAGAACTTCTAATTTATTTATTTTCATTTTTTGATCTAACTCTCTAAAATCAAGGTAATTTTATTTAATATTTAGGATCTTATTCACAAGAGATACAGCTTCTATAGCATCATCAGCCCAACCATCAGCTCCAATTTCATCTGCCCATTCGTCTGAGGTCGGACTTCCACCGACTATTACTTTATATTTATTACGGATGCCTCTATCTTCCAATTCTTTTATAAGTTTCCTTTGAAAATCCATTGACATTGTCAAAAGTGATGACATCGCAATTATCTGAGCTCCCACTTCTTCCGCTTTCTCAATAAATGCCGAAGCAGATACATCAACTCCTAAATTATACACTTCAAATCCATTGGAAAAGAGAAATGAACCGACAAGATCTTTTCCAATAGAGTGAACATCGCTTTCTACAGTCCCCAAAACAACTTTTCCTTTTGTTTGCTTTTCCTCTCCTAAAGCTCTAATTGCAGGATCTAAAATTTCATCTATGATAGTCTTAACGGTATCAGCAGAGCCAATTAAATCCGGTAGAAAAATTTCTTCATTTTCAAATTGATTCCCAATAAATCTCATGACATCTCCTATGATACTTAAGAGTTCAGCTGCCGATGCTTCTTTACTTTCAATAGCAGATCTACATATCTCTCTTAATCCATCTTCGTTCCATTCTATAATCGTTTCTTTCATTTTTTCTTTTAAAGACAACTTAACATCCTCTTTCTATTTTTCTTATTATCCTATATTTATTATTCTTATCGTATAATTTTAAAAAAATTATTATTTTTAAAAAAATTAATCAATAAAAATCAGAAAAAATAGCGATAAAAGGAGTTAATCTATCATGAAAATGACAAGAATGGAAGTATTAACGAAAGATGAGCTCGAACTAATTCACAGCTCAACTCTAGAACTATTAGAAACTACGGGTATAATAGTTGATTCTCCAGAGGCAAGAACTTTATTAAAAGAGAGTGGAGCAATAGTGGATAATAATAGTAAAAATATGTGGGTCAAATTTCCAGAAGAGCTCGTTAAGGAGCAGTTAAAACACGTTCCCGATAAATTCACTTTATGGGGGCCAGATGGGTCATTTTCCTTCTCTGTAGATACAAAATCAAGCCAATTTGCTACAGTTGGAACTCCAGTAAAAATCTATGACCCCAGAAGTAAACGAGGTATACGAAAAACAATCATGGAAGATACGGTTAAACAAATTAGAATTGTCGATAGTCTAAAAAATATCATGTGTTCTCATGTGGATGTATGGCCCAATGATGTTCCTTTTTTGGAATTACATTGCCATGCAATAAGGGCTTGGGCAGAACATAGTCGCAAACCATATGGTTTAGGATGTTATGGAGGTCTGGCATCCCGGGACATGATGAATTTAACATCCATTATCGTAGGAGGGAATGATGAACTAATAAAATCCCCTAGATTGGTAGGATTCTTTAATCCTACTAGTCCACTAATGTTAACTAGAATTATGTTGAATGGTCTCTTTGTTTGGGCTAAATATAAACAGCCTACCATCATTGCCCCTGCTGCTAGTGCTGGTTCAACTGCACCTGTTACATTAGCAGGCTTAATAACCCAAACTAATATGGAAATATTATCATCTATCACATTAACTCAATTAATAAATAGAGGTGCTCCCATTTTTTATTCAACGATGTCAGCACCAATGGATCCTCAAACTGGTAATGTAGCATGGGGTGCTATAGAAACTGGATTAATTACTTCAGCGTTCGCACAGTTAGGACGTCATTATAATATCCCCTCAAGGGGACCTGGAGCAGTCACTGAATCTAAAGTGTTTGATATCCAAAACGGGTACGAACGATTTATGACTTTATCGTGTGCGGCTAATTCTGGTGTAAATTATATTACTTGTGCGGGCACCTATGAGTCATCTTTATCCGAAGCTTTAGAATTACTTGTTATTGATGATGAATTAATTGATATAATTAAAAGAGGGATGGAAGGTATTCGGATCGATGAAGATACAATTGCTATGGAAGAGATAAAAAAAATTGTTACGACAACAAGAAATTTCTTAGGAACAAAGCATTCTGTAAAAAACATAAGGAAAGAACTATTCGTCCCAAAATTAGCAGATAGAGACAGACGGGGAACATGGAAAAAGAGGGGAGCAAAGGATATTATCCAAAATGCATATGCGAAAGTAGAAGAAATTTTACAAAAACAAATAGGTCCTGGTTTAGATCCAGGTGTGGAAAAGAAACTAGCAGAATATACGAAAAAAGTCGCATCTCGAACGATGGATGACTATCAAAAAGCAGAAGGAATGGAAAACACCGCGGGAACTGATTCTATACCTGGAATAAAATTAGATTAATGATAATTTAAAACTTCAAGAATTTATAATTCTATTCATTCTTATATTTAATTAAACTTAAAATAAAACTTTAAAAACTACAGCAAAGCGATTATCATGGGAGAGGAAGAAAGAGATATCAGATTAATCCCCCGAGAAGATGATAAAATTAACCGAGAACTATGGGACAAAATGAGTTTTGATACCCAGATACTAAGGGCAGGAGAAGATCCTTACCCTGAGACTTCACATAGTATTCGTCCCCCAATCTATGCAGCAAAATCGTATACATTTAGAACTTTTGATGAAATGTTAAAAGATCGTTATTTTTATTCCAGAACAGAAAATCCTACTTTATTTGCTTTAGATCAAAAACTAGCAACCCTCCATCGAGGAGAAAAAGCGATTTCAGTGGCATCTGGTATGGCTGCAGTTCATCTTGCCTGCATGTGTGTCCTTCAGAAGCGTATAGAGAGAGTTAAACCGGAAAAACTTAAAGAACTACTCCCACAAAATAATCCGGAAACAATTCCTAACATGATTATCCATAAAAATCTATATACAGGATCTTACCGGCTTTTTACCAAGATTTATCCTCAAATGGGTATAGACTTTAAAAGAATTGATATGCGTAATATTGAAGAGGTAAAAAGTGCGATAGATGAGCAAACTAGATTAATTTATGTAGAAACTCCAGCAAATCCTACAAATGATGTAATAGATATTGAAACCTGTGCGGATTTGATACATGAAATAGGCGGTAAATGCGTTGTTGACAATACATGGGCATCTCCTGCTCTTCAAAGACCCTTAGAATTAGGAGCGGATTTAGTAATTGAGAGTTTAACAAAATATATAAATGGACATGGAGATTGTCTCGGTGGAGCAGTTATCGGAAATGAAAATGATATAAGAAATATTCGTTATTTCTGGGGGGAAACTCATGGACCTGTGTTGAGTCCTTTTAATGCATGGTTGATCCTTAGAGGAATGAGAACTTTAAATATGCGGATGGAAAGACATTGCTCAAACGCCATGAAAATTGCTAGATATCTAAATGAACATCCTAAAGTTAGAGAGGTTATCTATCCAGGTTTGGAAGGACACCCCGGACATGAACTTGCAAAGAGGCAAATGAAAAGATTCGGCGGGATGGTTGATTTTGAATTGGAAACGGAAGAAATGAGTAATAAATTTATAAACTTGCTCAAACTCATTAAAGTGGGTGTATCACTTGGAGATACTACTTCGCTAATTGAATTTACAGGGCTGATGACGGGTATTGATCTCGCGCGATGGGAACGTAGATCTATGAACATTTCCAAAACTCATTTTAGGTTTTCAGTAGGATTGGAAGATCCCGATGATTTAATTTTGGATCT
>JBHLNT010000345.1:0-2869 GCA_048941265.1 Promethearchaeota archaeon | reverse complement strand
CAATATTTAAGTTAATTGTATAATATTAATAAAAAGTGAAGGAAAAAAAAAAAATCTTAATTCTGGATAACATATTAAATCAAAATTATCGTAATATCCAAAAATTTCTCAATAAATTTTTAAATTATTATAGAAAGACAAAACTGCTAAATCTTATAGGTAGTTTAAACAAGGAATATAATAATAACGTTGAGATTCGAATTATATCAAATAGGTTTAAGCAGATAAATAATAAGACCATAAAAAAAATCATACCTATCTCGGACTTAAGATTCAAAATTGATAGAAATGAATTTCTAAAAATTAAAGAAAATATTGTAGAGAACACAAAAAGAATTTTATTACAATTTTTCAAAAATCTCGAACATTTGAACTTATTTAATATTGATGGTATTTTTATTGGTAATTTCATCGAATACGATTTAATGCGTTTCTTGAATAATATCTTCGGAGAATATGAATTAATTAAAACAAAAATATATAATGAAAGATATGATAGAATTATTTTCTTTAATTATAATCCTCTTTTTATTGAATTCTTTAATAATTTAAATCTAAGATTCAAAAATGGACAATTATTCACTGATAAAATATTAAATAATAACTTTTTTTTATCAAAACTTTCATTCCTTAATTTTTTCATTAGTATTTTAAAAAAATCTCTTATCAGTTCGACATTTAAAAGGGAGAGATTTTTAATTCAAAAATTTAATAAAAATAAAAAAAATATTTTTTTTATTCATATCACTAAAAATGAGATTAAAAGTGCAAAACCAGTTTACAAATTATTAGATGGTGGAGGGAAATATAATGTATTTTATTATAAAGGTAGTAACTTGATTATTTTTAGAAACATTATTAAATTAATAAAATTCTTATTTCAAATAAAAGATATTTTAAAGCAAAAAGAAAATGAAATTATAAACGGACTTAAATATAATAATATAGAACTTAATATTGTTTTAAAAGAGTATTATTCATTAAAATTGTTTTATATACTCATGAATACGTTTAATAATTTAAATAATTTTTATCAAATCATCAATCAAATACATCCTTCTCTAGTTGTTCTTACTGAAGAGATGACAATTGGTAGATTTTATGCTAAAATTTGTAAAAAAAATAATATTCCCACAATCTATATCCCTCATTCTGCTCTACCAGTATATAAAGAATTAAGTTTAAAACCTGATTTTAGTTATTTAACAGTTCCAGGGATAGTTGATAAAAATTATTTAATAAATAGAGGTGAATTACCTGAAAAAATAAAAGTAACTGGGCGTCCGATTTATGAAAAATTTTATGAAGAAAAAATTAAAAAGTTAAGTGTAGTACGAGATATTTTTGATAAAGAAAGAGAATTTCATTTCGAACCTGAAAAATTCACTATTTTATTTACTACAAATCCTAGCGATGATAAAGCAAGAGAAAAATTATTTAAAATCGTGTTAAATTCAATAAAAGAACTTGATTTAATTAATAATTTAATCATTAAATTGCATCCATCAGAAAATCCATCTTTTTACAAAAAAATTTTAGAAGAATTGAGTATAAATCCCATAATTGTTAAGGAATATGATATCTTAGAATTAATCAATTCGAGTAATTTATTGATTGCTAGAACTTCCACTACATTATTAGAAGCAATGATAATCGGTATCTCTATAATCGTTTTGGATTTAATAAATTATGATTTTAATATCACAGGTAGCTATCTTTTTTTACAAGAAGAATCCTTAATTAAAGTGAAAAATAAGCTTGATCTTACAAATAAAATAAAGGAATTAATATCTAATAAAAAATTTTATAACGAATATTCAAATAATTTAAAAGAACTCTCAAAAAAGTATTCTGATTATTGGAAAGATCCAACTCCATCACAAAAAATAGTTGATTTAATTAATTCTATAATATTGAATGATAAAAATTAAAGAATTTCTTCTATAAATAAATATAAATTTAGTAATAAATTAGGTTAATATTTTTAATTTCTTAAATCTTTTAAAAATATAAATAAAAATAATATGCTAAAATGGTCTTAAGAATTATTAAGTTAGCGATTGGTATTTTTATTGATGGATTTTCTAAATTTGTAGAGAAGATCAAGGCATCAATAAACGTGGAGCAAAATCTAGCACTTATCTCAAAATATGATGAAAAACCTAATATAAATTTCTCGACAGTAAAACTTAGTAGAAGTACTCATCTTGGTAGGAATTGTAATTTTAATGGACTAAAAATTATTGGAGAAGGCAAAGTCATTTTTGGAGATAATTTTCACTCCGGAGAAGACATTCTAATAGTAACACAGATTCATAACTATGATGAAGGTAAGTCTATACCTTATGATTCAAAATTAGTTAGTAAAAATGTGGTAATTGAAGATAATGTCTGGATAGGAAATCGTGTTATTATTTTAGGCGGCGTTAGAATTGGGGAAGGAGCGATTATTCAAGCAGGAAGTGTGGTTTCAATTGATGTTCCGAAATATGCAATTGTGGGGGGGCATCCCGCAAAACCATTTGCATATCGTGATATAGAACACTATGAAAAGCTCAAAAAAGAAGGTAAGTTCCATTAAATATCAATACACTTTAAAATTTAAGAAAATTGGATTTAATCTTCAAATTCTTAATTAAGGGTTTTCAAAAATAAAAGATGTTATGATTTTTATAAAATATGTTGTAATTTTTAAAATAATCCCTGATATTCACACTATACAGAATTATTTTAAAATAAATCCATAAGATAATTTCAAATATAATCCGTAAATACTGAGTTTGAATTTAGAAATGTTGTTTTAAAATAATCATATAAAAAATATATCTTTTAAAACACTAGAAAATTATACTATTTTAAATTTTAGAAT
>JBHLNT010000344.1:0-2880 GCA_048941265.1 Promethearchaeota archaeon | reverse complement strand
ATACATCAGAATTAAATTTAAAAATGAAGGTCTAGGTTCCAATAAACCCTTCTATATTATTTCCAAGATCCATCGAAGTAAAATCGACTTAAATAGAAACAAAAAAGAAGCATATAACCAAGAATCATTCTTTGCGAGAGAAATTTACGAATTTTACCATAATAAAATTAAAGATTGGATATTTGAAAATCTAAATGCATACAATCGTTCCTTACTTATTGATATTCATGGTTTTGAAAGGGAAGCTCGTCCCCAAGGTTTTCGAGATGTAGATATAATTTTGGGTACAGATAATTTAAAATCTTTATTTTCCATATCAATTCCAAAGAGAATTTGGGAAAAAAATATTCGTGGTAATATAATTAGAAAATTTCTTCAATCTAATATTCCAATTGCTCCAGGACATCCTAGACGGAGAGAATATGTTTTATCTGGAGGGTATATCACCACCCAATATGGTGCTTCTACTATACCAAAAAGTCAAGCAATTCAAATTGAATTTTCTGATAGGATAAGAATTTATGACATTGAGCTAAAGCAAAAAGTTTTAACAATTCTAACAGATGCAATTTTTGAGGAAATTGTGAAAAAATAAAGCTTTTTTTCTACTTATTCGCTTCAATTACTAACTTCACAATACGATTAATATATTTTCCTTTTTGTATCTTACAAATACGTGCAACCTTTTTGTAATTAAACGATTCTGCTAGAGTGTCTAAATATGAGATATTATACAATATTGAAACATTACTATCATTTTTCATAAATAATTTATCAAGTTCAACTTGAATTTTATTATTCTTTAAATTTATTTTCTTTTTAATTCTCTTTTTAATTTCTTTTATAGTTTCTCCAAAATTAAGATCTCGAATACTTGAAATAAGAGAGTTCAACACCATCGTGTATAATACTACTATATTTATGTTATCAACCCCCTTAATTGTTTCAAACTTAAGTTGAAGATCTTGATATATTTCATGGATATAATTTTCATCTATTCCTTTAATTTTTTTAAATAAGTTAAGGAACTTTAGGTAATCACCTTCTAGGAATAAATCAAGATTTTTATTAAAAAGATCTTTAAATTTTCTAATGACTTGTCCAGAATTGCTAATTTTTAGCGAGATCTCGGGTGTTCTCCCAATTATAATATCTTCTCCCGATTTATAAAACTGCTGTTCTATAAGATTGCTTGTAGCCTCAAGAAGTTGATTCTCAATCATTTTTTTGGCAGAGCATCTAATTTTGTCAATATATTCTTTTTAAAATAATAATAAAAATATATCGATTAAATTTTTTGCATTAATTAATCTTACTTTTGAAATAATGGTTTTAAGACTTAATAATACAAGTATATTATATTAGAAGAGGCTTTATTTCACTTGTTTCATGTGCTCGAGCTTACTTTATAATTTTTCAGAAAAAAAAAGAAATAAAAGCTTTTTATATCATTATAACCTTTTAATATTGATATTTTATAGAATAATTTTTTAAATATTTTTTAAATAGAGTGACAAAATAATAAAAGAAGGTTGAAAATTAAAATGGTTGACGAATCTTTATTAAAGGAAATAAAAGCTGCCCAAGATAAAGGCGCAGCATCAGCTACACCTGAAGATATGATGAAGGTCTTCGAATTTATTAAGCAAATCTCCACTGAGAATGAAGATCTTAAAGAAGAGTTAGAGGATATGGATATAGCAATCCAAATGATCATCACAGATGCAGACAAGAAACACTGGCTTACAGTAAAAGAAGGAGATTTAGATTTCGGAGAAGGAGAAGTTGATAATCCCTCATTCACTATGTCTTCAACACTCGAAGTGGGAGCGGGTATTCTTATGGGAGAAGTTGACGCAACTTCAGCTTATATGGCTGGTGATATTACAGTAGAGGGCAATTTGCAGGATGCTATGGCCTTCCAAGAAATTATTGAGCTAGCTTTGGAAGCTTATGAAGATCTTGCAGAAGATCTTTAAGAAAGCAATAATTTGAAACAACCAAAAAGACTTTGAAAGAATATTTTCTTTTTTTTTTATTATCTTTTTAATCTTATCTCATTTTTTTTTTAGGATATAATTGCTTTATTCAGAAATCGAATAATGTTTTTTAATTTGTTTATGACATATATATTTAATTTTAGGAAAGGACCTCGTGAAAGTATGGTAAAATATGGAATATTTTAAAATAAAGGTTTTGTCTTATTAGAAATTCAGAGTTAAAAAATAAATAAATCCTGAAATAAAAGAACATTTGGAAGAAATTGAAAAGAAAACTCTATAAATTTTGATTTGGATTATTTTTAAATTCAGAAGGATTTGAAAAAAAATAAAAGTGAAAAGATCCTTTTTTTGATTTAGTTTTATTCTATCTAAAAAATTAAAATTAAAGCAAAATCTAATCATGCCGGTAAAAGTTGTAAAAGACTATTATATAAAAAATAAAGCAAAATTAATGACTCAATTCAATAAATTTCTTCACATTTCAGAAGATATATTGTTAAAAACATTTAATGAATCACAGATTGAAGTTATATTCAATAAAATGCGAAAAGATTATGAAAATTATATCCCAGAAATCCCATATATCGGAGGTAATAAAAATCCATTTACACCCCAGCTTGTTGATTGTGTTTCAATGTTAGCAATTTTTCATACCCTTGAAGAAGAAGGTTTGTCTTACCGTGAAATTGGTGAATTTAATTATGAATTTTGGGAAAAGGTAAACCATATAAGAATTCATAAATTAGAAAAAACAGGTCAAAATCCTATTGATCAATATTTTAATGATGCATATCTCAATTTAATTAGAGATCTCGCAGAAATCTCGCAACAGAGAAGATATCCAGACGATTGGGTTATGGATTTTATAGAAGGTGAT
>JBHLNT010000129.1:0-11624 GCA_048941265.1 Promethearchaeota archaeon | reverse complement strand
GCTTCAGCCATTTTTTTTACCATTTGAGGAGATTTTACTATGGAATCAGCTCTTACTTGAGCAAGAAATTTAAAATCATTTATCTCTTTTTTTTTTTTGCATTCAATTATTCTTTTACACATTCTTTCAATTCTTTTTGTATCTTGAGTAAAATTGTCATCGATGAATAATATATCAGAAATTTTTCTGCTTTGTGAAATCATTTTTAATTCTGTAATTATATTCTCAACTGGTCGTGGTCTCCATAATCCTTTATTAAAAATAGGGGTGACACAAAATTTGCATCTATAAGGGCATCCTCTTGAGGTTTCTATCGTTTCGATTCTGACGGTTAACATCTTATATTTGTTATTTTTAATAAGATATCTTGCTGGATACCTCAAGTTTCTTAAATCTTTAATTAGACTCCTCTCTGGATTATGCACAATTTTCCCATTTGAAATATAAGAAATTCCTTTCACATTTTCAGGATTTCCTTTTTTAATCAATTCTCTAAAGGTTAATTCTCCTTCTCCTCTAACAACAATATCAACCTCATTAATTTTTAATGTTTCATCTGATTCAGAGATGAAATGCCGCCCTCCAAATACGACAATGCAATTTGGATTAAAGTCTTTTACAATTTTTGCAATATCATAACATACATTAATAGCTGCTGAAATAAAAACTGTAATTCCTACAATATCTGGATTAAATTTCTTAATATTTTTCCTAATTTGTTTATAATTTAAGTTAGCTACTTTTGCATCAAGGATTTTTACCACGACATCCAAATCAACCAAATAACTTGCAATATAGGATAAATTTATTGGAGGTAAATTCATATGAACAAATTGAATATCAGCATTACTGAGACGGTAATTGGGCTTAATCAATAAAATTTTTTTCCATCTGAAGTTTTGCTTAGTAGGAATTTCAATATTCATTTAAGAAAAACAAGCCTCTTATTATAACTTCTATTTTTAGTTCTTTTATGTCTTTAATATTTCCTAATAATTTTAACTCTCTATTATTATCCTTAGTAAATTTTCGTCTTCACATGTATTTGAAAAATACTTTATAATATCTCAAGTTAATCCTGTTCTCTTCTTTCTTTTGATATCTAAAAACATAACCATTGACGCTATATTTAGAATTTTGGTTATCAAAATGTAGCCTAATTTAATTGAATTTCTTGTGAAAATGTTTCAATTTTTGGTTATCTGAGAATTAATAAAGAAAATAATATATAAATATTTAAATTCTTACTTTTCTGTAAAAAGGTTCTGATATCAGATTTCATGACGAAAAAATCATTAAGGAGCTGAATTTATGAAGCTTTTTTTTTATTAATCCAAATTGATTTCATACCCTGAATTTGATGTCATGCCCAAGGTATTTGAAAATTTTACTCAATTTATCTTTAAAGCCTTGAGATGTGATGATCATCTCGTAAATTGAGTCAGGTAGAATAACAATTCCGCTATTTTCATTCTAAAATTCATTCAAATATTAATTAAATAAACTAATCTTTAGAAATAAAGTAATTAGGGTCAATTTTATTTCCACAGTTGGGACAGAAAATTGCATCCGCATTAACTTTCTCATTACAGAATTTACACGATTCGCTCTTTTTTATTTCTTCTTTTACTAAATATGAGGGTAAGAGATCTTTAATTGGTTCGTTAGAGAGATCCTTTTCATATTTCTCTTGTTTTTTAAAAAGATAATCGATTTTTACATGAGGAACAATTCTTAATAAAAATTCTAAAATTTCTTTGTAATCCTTTTTCGATAAGTTATCTAACCAAACATTTGGTGCATCATCGCCCATATATTTTTCATTCAAATCAAAATAGAGTCCAAGTTCATATTTATTTCTTTTAGGATTAATATTCTTGCATATATCTGTTAATTCATTCAAATTATAGAAGCAAAATTCATTACGATATTCGTAAATATGGGAAATATCACATTCCCCATACCATAAAGGATAATCATAATCATTAACTTCATGTCTAATGATGTGTTTATTGGTAAGAGTAAGAATAATAGGATAGTCTTCTAAAACCTTATCAGAGCGATATACTTTCATTACTTCATAATAGTTCTGAATTCTTTTGTTTGTCCTTCGTTTTTTTCCTTTCTTATCATAATAAAAAGGTAATATAGTTCTGCGACTTAATTCTTTCATCCAGAATATTTTCTCATCATTATCCAAAATATCTCTT
Organism: Promethearchaeota archaeon; assembly: GCA_048941265.1. Classification (GTDB taxonomy): domain Archaea; phylum Asgardarchaeota; class Lokiarchaeia; order Sigyniarchaeales; family SOKP01; genus LW40-45. The sequence goes on along the minus strand of JBHLNT010000129.1, from coordinate 9,414 downwards.
AACAATTCCATATTGCCACCTTCTTAATAGTAAATTTTTAATATTTCTTTTATTGATTTCTAATCTATTTCATTAAATTAAGAAATATTAAAAAATAAAATAATTATTGCGAAAAGCTATGGAACGAATCGGATGCTTCAAAATATCAAAAAATGAAGCAATCATCTTGATTGAATTTTCTTGTTCAATGATTGATCTCAACGACTTTATGCATTTGACTGGAAAAAGATTTAAAAGTTGTTTAACTGCCAACTTCCTTATTCTATAATTCATATCTGAGAGTAGATTAGATTACATGCATTTGAATACGTTTTCGCTTGTAAAGCCGACCTTTTGAAGTAGTTCAATTGCTTCGATTCTAATCTCCTCATCATCTTGATTATCAATTATGAATATGAGCTTTTCGGAAGTAGCTGACTTTGTCAAACTACCTTGTTCGTATTCTTCATAAATTTTTTTAGGATTTAAATTCGATATATCTAGAAATAATAAGGAATCCCGACTATTTAAATCATTTGACGTTATAAATTTAGTGATTTTTGTAGTTTTATCTTTTTATTTAATTATTTTTTTTTTTAGATATATTTAATTCATTTTTTCTAAAGAATAACATATTTCTATAGTTCATATGATATTTATATTTCTAAATTTACAATCTTTTGCTCAATACATAGCTTTTCCTCGATTGTTGGATCTTATGTTATGATCATGTGTCATGACTGTCACGGAATGGTGACAAAGTTTAAATAGGTGTTTTACCATTAATATTTTAACAAAACAATTGTAAAAAACAACGGAATCAAGATTGGATTTAGATAATATATTGCGGTAGATGATTTTAGGTAAATTCAGTCTAAACAATAGCATTATCATAAAATCTATGTTTGATTCCTTTAAATTAATCTAAATAAAATAAGATATTAAAGTGGAGGAAAAGATTATGGCAGATAATGGGCAATTTTCAAAGGCAATCGTTTTGGACAATGGTACGGGAATTTCAAAAAACGGATATGCAGGCGAAGACCAGCCTCGTTCCGTGTTTCCTACTATGATTGGTACTCCTAAGTATCATAATATTCTTGCTGAATATAAACATTTTACAAGAGAATACTATATAGGTGAGGAGGCGGCGGAACTCTCAGGTATTATGAAATTTAATTTTCCGATTGAGCATGGAATTGTTGATGACTGGACGGCTATGGAGAAAATCTGGCATTATACATTTTACACAGACTTAAGAGTGGATCCTTCAGAGCATCCGGTACTCTTGACTGAGGCTCCATTAAATCCACGATCAAATAGGGAGAGAATGGGCGAAATCATGTTTGAAACTTTCAACGTACCTGCATTATACGTTGCAACACAGGCGGTTTTATCGCTGTATGCCTCAGGGCGCGTAACGGGGACTGTCATAGACATTGGCGATGGCGTGTCTCATATTGTACCGATCTTTGAAGGATTTGCGTTAAGTCATGCAATCCAAAGAGTCGATCTTGCCGGGCGTGATGTTACAAATTATTTACAGAGACTATTAAGGCAAAAAGGAGTGACCCTTATGACTTCAGCCGAGAAGGAGATTGTCAGGGACGTAAAAGAAAAGCTCTGCTATGTCGCTTTAGATCCTGAAAAGGAGGTAATGCTTTCCAAAAAAGTGGCAGGAATGGAGAAGAGCTTCATGCTACCTGACGGAGAAACTATTAATGTAGGTGTTGAGAGGTTTCTCGCTCCCGAATGTTTCTTCAATCCGTCGGCTGTCGGAAAGGAATTAGATCCATTAGATGATCTAATAGTGGGGGCGATCTACGAGTGCGATGTAGATTTAAGGAGAGAACTTTTTTCAAATATCGTTCTTTCGGGAGGCTCTACCATGTATCCGGGATTTAAAGAGCGCCTAGCTAAAGAAATCAAGGAACAGATCCCTGATTCGGTAGATGTAAGGATCATATCCCCTCCCGAAAGAATGTATTCCGTGTGGATTGGAGGTTCGATATTGGCATCACTGAAAACATTTGATAGGATGTGGATAACCCGGCGTGAATATAAGGAAATGGGACCGCAGGTAATTCATCGGTGCTTTTAAGATCCAATTTGGTTTAAATTTCAAATATGGGTGAGAAGATTGGTAAAAATTAAAGTAATAGACGAAATTCCCTGCATCGTTTTGTCAGATGGCCCAGATGAAATCGATGACAATAAAAAGGAGCATAATATCAAGTCGGAGCATTTTTCAAGGCTAAATGATTTCACACGTATTCAAAGATCTAAAGAAAATGATTGTATGAGAGATTTGCTGAAAGATTTAAAAGAAAAATTTAAAAACAAACAAAACAGCCTGCTTTGAAGTCTAAAAATTGGCGGGTAAATTATTTTATTTTTTTAATTATACTATAATTATATAACGAAATGATAGCATGAAATGTAATAGAATTTCTCTTTATATGACCAATTACGAGAAAATTGCAGATTCTTTTATGGATTCTGATTTAAATATAAATTCCTTAGCAATTATAGAATCAATTAAAAATGCGAAAGGTGAAGAAATAAAGAGTATTTTAGTGTATTACACATTTAATTGGGATATTAGCGGAGATTTAGAAAATATTACTGTAATATGGGGCTCTGAGGAATTTAAAAATGTAAAAATTATAGAGCTAATGGGAATAATTTATAGAATAATTCAAAACACCTATGACAAGCTAGTTGCCTTTTCTTCAAATCGAAGAGATTTTATTGTTGGGTATAAAGATGAGGATAGAAAAATAATTTGTAAAATTTCTTTGGATGAAGAGGATCGGTTAGTTCAGCTAATTGATGTAATAACATTATGTTCAAGAGCATTAAGCTTAATGAGTACAAAAGAACCTTATATATCCCCCGATGCTTTATTAGGGGATGAAACTCCCTTTGCACAGACTGTTTCTCCTAAATTTTTATTTGATACCTCTAAAATATTAAAAACTTTGGGATTACAGAAATTTGGACTAAGCCCAGATGAGGCAAGGGTATACTTAGCCTTGCTGAATAAAGGTGAAAAGGGAGAAACAGTAGGGAATTTGAATAAAGAATTAGTTATAAAAAGGACAACAATATATCGTATAATCGAAAGGCTTTTAAAAAAAAATTGGGTTGAAAAGGTTTTAGAAACTCCAAGAGGCACACAGGTTTATGTTGCAAGGCCTATAGGAGATTTAGTAAATAAAATAATTAAGGAAAAAGAAGAAGAAATAAAAATTCTTAAAAGTTTCAGACTATTAATTGACGAATATGTGAGTAATGGATGGGAAGATATCTCTAAACGCTATAAAGATTCTCAGTCATTAGGGAGAGAGGTTTTTGATATTGATGTTTTAGGCATAATGGGACTTGAAAAGGATTTTGGGATTATTTTTTTTGAATATGATAAAGATATAATCGATGAATTAAGAGTTCGAGATAAGTTAGACCTTGTATATAATAAAATTGAAGAGCAGATTGAGAAATTAAAAAAAGAGGGAGTAATCCCCGGTTTTGAACAAATGAAAATCGAATATACTAAGGTCCAAGAATATCTTGGAGCATCCATTTTTCTCAAGTTTAAAGAAGATAGTAAGATAGCAAATAATATTGGTCCTGATTGGATTGTTGCAATAAAAGAAGTTGCCATCCCTATCGATAATGTAATTTATGTAATATGGGGCTCAGAAGAGAAATTTCAGAATATAATGGATATTATTTTAAAACTCTATTAGGAGGTGTTGTTAACGACAGCACAAATTCCGGATGAATTTATCTATAACGAAGAGAAGTTTTCCCTTGTAGGTCTTAAAGGGAATGAATTGCCAACTCCTGAAGTTTTTGGAATACAACCTTATTTTAGATGTACGGCCAGCTGGAGAGGGTATGTCATGAAATATAGCTTCAAAAACGACCAATTAATCTTAGATGGAATGCTAGTAAATACAAAAAAACCTCCTAAGATTAATGGAATCGAGCCTTAAACTGCCAAAGAAACTGGTAATTCTTTATTTGACTATTGCTATCAAAATTTAAATTTTAAGACTAAATTCACAGGAAAAGTTTTATTAGCAAAAGACTTCATTGAACAAATGTACGTCCATATGGGGTTTCAGCGGCCAATGGCGTTTAAGATCGTAGTTGAGATTCAAGTGGAAAATGGCACCATAACAGAAATACGTGATTTTTCGAAGAATATGGAGGAAGAGCGGAAAAGGGACGTATATAAGGACGCACAGCCCCAATCTAATTCTCGTGAAGATATTGAAAATTGGGTTAAAAAAACATTTTCTCTTGATTATTAAATTTATCTTCTTTTATTTTTCCTTTACTCTAAATAGTTTTAAATAAGAATAAAATATGATAGATGTATTAATTTTGTAGTTATTTGAGTTAAGGGAATATGGCGATTGATACCTTAGAAACAGTTTTATCTTTTCCACCTTTTCGGTTAATACTTGTCTTAAGTGCGATTATATTTTATATTGGCTTTATGATGCTTGAAATGATTAAAAAGAGATTCCTAAAGGAACAATAAGGACATTTCAATTAAAAAAGAACAATTTTTATTTTCTTTTTTTTTAAAGCTATTATAACTGCTCAAAAATATTAAGAATGAGTTGTTATGAAAAGAAATGTAAAAATAACCAAAGATATCTATTTGAACCCTCTGAATTCGGGCTTTTTTTCTTCTTTTTTCTCTTTTTTAGAATCAGTCAGGATATTCCATGTACTAGCTACTCCTAAACTGTCTAATTGAGCCTTTTCCTTTTTGACATCTTCGTTATCAGATTCATCTTCCATTTCAAAATCTTCTTCTTCAGCCATAATATAGTCATATCAATAATTATCTAACTAGGTTATAAACTTTCACTTAAACAAAAAATTTTACAAAAATAATATAAAACTTGATATATCAAGACAATTTGAATATAATATAACGATTTTAAGAATTTGAATAAAAACTGTGTGTTTTTTGTTTTATGACAGAAAGCAATGAAAACAATGAAATAAAACTAATCAGGACAGCTTGTCCAGCACACTGTGGTATTGATGCTTGTGGTATTTTAGCTCATGTAAAAGGAGATCGGGTTATAAAGTTGGAACCCGCCGAGTTTCCAAACAAAGTAGATCGTAGAATTTGCCTAAGAGGACTTTCCAGTTTAGATATTACCTATCATCCAGATCGTTTGAAATATCCGATGAAAAGGATTGGAGAGAGAGGTGAAGCAAAATTCGAACGCATTTCCTGGGATGAAGCGTATGAAATCATTGTCAAGAAATTTAAGGAAATATCAGACAAATATGGTTGGAGATCAATAGGTTGGGTATTAGGTGGTCCTGGTGCTGGTACCACTAAGTTTGGAGCATATCTTAGAATAGCAAGTTTGACACAAAGCACTCGGGTAAGTGCTTGGGGGTATGGAGATGCGGGTCTACCTTGCGGGAGTAGGGTTATTTTTGGCAGTCAATTTCCTTATATGTATCTTTTTGGTAAGTTTTGGCAGAGAAATTGGCCTGAACTATTGGTTGTGTGGGGTGCGAATCCTGGTGAATCTATGCCTCTTCAGACTATGCGAAAAATAATGGATGCGAAAGAAGCAGGTACACAGCTTGTAGTTATTGATTCCCGATTTACTGTAACTGCTTCTAAGGCCGATGAGTTTCTTGGGTTAAAACCCGGTACGGATAGTGCTCTTGCTTTAGGACTTATGAACGTGATTTTTCAAAATAAGCTACATAATATAGAGTTTATTCGGGAATATACAAATGGCCCTTATTTAGTAAGAAATGATAATGGCAAACTTCTTCGCGGCAAAGATATTGGAGATAAAAAAGCAGACTCATATATTATTTGGGATGAAAGTTCAAATTCTGCAAAACCGATTCGGCGAAAAGGTATAGAATCTGCGAGCATAACAGGGACTTATGAAGTAAATGGGATTGAATGTAAACCTGCCTTTCAACTTTTGAGAGATTTAGCTCAAGAATATCCACCCGAAAAAGCAGCAGAGATAACTGGAGTTGAGGCCAACTTAATAATCAAATTAGCGAAAAAATTAGGAACTACTGATAATGTTACTTTTTTCACATATATGGGATTTACCCGAACGTATCATGGAGATATCTCATTAAGAGGTTTATGTTCCGTCGCGAGTATTACCGGTCATGTATCTACTTCTTTTAGCTCAGGTTATATTCCGGCGATTTTAAATTGGGATCCATTTCTTAAAGCCGTTCCTGATAAGCCAAGTTTTCATAGGCTTGGTATTTTAAATTTATATGAAGCAGTAATTTCTGGAAAACCATATCCTATAAAAGCGCTTTGGTTTGCATTTATCAATTTCTTAAATCAATGTGTTGACTATAACAAAATTATAAATCAATTTTATCCAAAATTAGAGTTTATTGTACAATCAGAATTGTTCATGACTCCTTCTGCTCGCTATGCAGATCTTTTATTACCAGTTTGTAGTTTTTTAGAATTTTCTGATTTTGTATCTCATCCTTATCCCTATGTACAGCTTCAACAGAAAGTAATTAAGCCGCTGTATGAATCCAAATCAGATGTAAATATCGTCGCAGGACTTGCCGAAAAATTAGGATATGGAGAATATTTTAAGGGCGGAGAAGAAGGCATGATAGATCTTATTACGAATCATTCCTCATTAGAAGGATATAATCGAGAGACACTAAGTAAAGGTGCTATGCTCTTAAGAGAACTCCCTGAAGGTGGTAATTTTCCTTTAAATTTTAGAACGCCCTCGAGAAAAATTGAACTTTATGCTGAACAACTTGTAGAAGATGGTCAGGCTCTTCCAGTCTATTTACCTCCGATTGAAGCTCCTATTACTCCAGAAAAGAGAAAATATCCTTTAACATTTATCCAAGGTCATAGTCGTTTTCGAACCCATTCAATGTTCTCAAATGTAAAGTCTCTGCTTGAACTAAACCCGGAACCAATTGTAGAAATTAATTCGATTGATGCCAAGGCAAGATACATTTCCGATAATGATATAGTAACTGTACTTAATGATAGAGCCCGTACCACTCTCAAAGCGAGGATTAGTGAATCCGTGGGACCTGGAGTAGTTAATATCACCGAGGGCTGGTGGATTGAACAATTTAAAGAGGGAAGTGTTAATCATCTTACACATGATAAAATCAATCCAGTTCAGAATAAAGTTTATGAACCGAATATGCACATGAACGATGTAGCTGTGGAAGTTATCAAATATAAGGAGGGCGGAAGATGAGCAAAAGATTAGGTTTAGTTATAGATCAAGAACGATGTATTGGCTGTGAAGCTTGCACAGTAGCGTGTAAAATTGAGAATAACTCAATAGGGCACTGGATTCAGGTTGAGACTCAAAATGTACCTCAAAAAGATACTCCTTCGGGTCAATATCCTGATGTAAAATTGGAATGGTTGTTGCGTCTTTGTAATCATTGTGCCAATCCTCCTTGTGTAGATGCTTGCCCTAATGATGCATTGATTAAACGAGAAGATGGACCCGTTATTTATGAGGAAAAAAAATGTGATGGATGCCAAGCATGTGTGAATGCTTGTCCTTATAATGTTATCCTTTATATTCAAGAAAAAAACATAATAGAAAAATGCAATCTCTGTGTTCATAGAATAGATAAGGGACTTGAACCATTTTGTGTTATTTGCTGTGAGGGACAAGCTATATTTTTTGGAGATCTAAATGACCCTAACAGTCTTATTTCGCAAAAAATTGGATCAAGGGAGGTATTTCAATTAAAACCTGAAGTTGGGACAAGTCCATCGGTTTATTATTGTCCTCCAAAACCAAGGAGACGATTATAAAGAATCTAACTTCTATTTTTTATTCTTTACTCTAAATTCACAAAAATCCTAGAATTAAAGGCTAAGATTTTAATTTAAAATTTAAATTCTTTCTTTTTTTAATTTATTGTAAAATTCCAATGTAATTTTATGACGATCTTGAGCAATCTTTTTTGAATAATCTAAATGCATTTTATTTTTTAATTTTAAAATCTTATTTTTAAGATGTTCTATTATTTGGTCGATACTCCCACTATTTTGTAATGTAAAACCAATTGTTCGAAATATACCTATAGCACCAATTGCATCTAATTTATCAGCGTCCGAAAGAATTTTTGCTTCAAGAGTTTGAGGAGATATATTATTTGAAAATGAATGAGCGCTAATTGCATGAATAATATTATTAATTTCCTTTTGAGAAAGATTAAAATTGTTAGTAGCTAAAAATTCTTTTGCTTTTATAGCTGAAATTTCTGCATGATTTTTTTTAGAAGGATCTTTTTTCTCATCTATTCTGCCAATATCATGAAGAAGGGCCGCTATTTTTAGTATTTTCATATTAGCATTTAAATTTTGACCAATCTTAACGCATGTATTATAAACTCGCTGAACATGAGAAAATCCGTGGATATCATTACTCTCAGAGTTATCAATTGCGTAATTCCTAATTTTTAAAATAATGCCATTTTCTAACATGAAAGGTAAGTTCTTTTATCTTACTCTATATATAGTAATCATAACTCAATTATTAAAATTGAAAATTTACTCCTTAATAAGAAAAGATGATTTTAGATACAGTAAATTTTGAAGGAAATTTGGGTGCTGCATATTTCTTAATGGTTGTTGGAGCAATAGGTATAATTATAATAGGCGTGTATATTATAGTTAAGATTTTGCTATATATAAGAAGAAAAAGCTTGGAATCATCCAATAGAGATAAATAATTATATTTTAAAAAAGAAATTACTTTGAACGTTAATCTGCATAATTAGATTTATTTATTTTTCAATAAAAACTCATATGAAGATTATTAATAGTAATTTTTCACAATATTTTTGAAATCTTTTATGTTTCACAAAAGGAGGTAAAAAAGTATGAATGAATTAAAGCATGAAAAAGCTCGAACGTTGGAAGAAAGGTATGAAAAACAAAGGAGATGCTCTGAGATATACTCTTGTACTGAAGATTTCTCGTATTTCCTAACTTTAGCACTGCCTTTTGCTAACTAGAATATTTAGATTTAAAAAAAGTAGAACCATTTTTTTATTTTTCAACTTTTTAGCCGTGGTGATCGGTTAAATCACGACCAAATCCATCAGCTATATGTACTACCTCTTTTGAATTTTTATCAAAAACAACTTCAAGCGTGTAGGCTCTTCCATTGGCATAGCTTTCGGCTAAAAAGAGCAATACCACAACAAACTGATTTTTCTCTAAGATTTTCGGAATTACTGCCTCCCATTTAGAGAAAAACATGTAGTTTTGGCTAAGGATTTTCGCTTTATTAAAATATTCCATTTCTTCAGATCCAAATACAATCTCAGTTTCTATTAATTTCATAGTTTTTGGAAGAAATTGATATTTTTTAAAGAGTGTAAACGTTAATTTAG
>JBHLNT010000343.1:0-2901 GCA_048941265.1 Promethearchaeota archaeon | reverse complement strand
TCCATTTATTTTTGCTGATTGGGTTCTAATATTTACTTTTGGCATAATATTTCTAAAAATTGAATTTCATTTATATTTAGATTTATGCAAAAAATGTTATATAGTTAATTTTCTCATCAAATTATTATATGTAGAATATTTGGATTAAATTATTAATAATCTTTCTTAAGCTTAACAATTGTTTAAAAGACTTTAAATATGCAGATTGAATATTTAATTAGTAAATCTTAATCTCAAGTTGCCTTAAAAATTACAATTTGAGTAAGATGGGTGAAAAACAAATGTCAAAAAATGAAAAAACATTAAGGGAACAGCTAAGCCCTTTTATTTCATCATTTTAATTGAGAATTCATGACATGATATCTGAAAATCTCTAATAGAAGGCATGATATAAAATGTTCCGCGAGCATTATAATAACCAAAAACACCACTCTTAAAATCATTTAATATAACTGAAATTTTGGTTATTATATTCAAAATATATCTTCCTATATATGATTCTGTTATGAAACTTCCTATATCTTATTGGATAAGTTTTTTTAATAATGTTCTAAAACCATTCTAAAATTTACTTATAATAATCCTTAAAATCTTAAAGGAAATATTTAAATTATTTGATTATGATTGTTTATACTTATATATATGGTTTTAAAATCAAAGATTAAAAGTAAATTTTTAAATACCATTAAAAATAATTAAAAAAGAAATAATAAATTCTAAAAATATTTTATTAGAATCCAAAATAAAATAATTAAAAGGGAAAATGTGATGAGTTTTAAAAGAGCTTCGTGGGAATTTTTTTCTGGAAGAGATACAATAGAGATTTATGGTGCGGAAATGTTAACAGCTTTTTGGGAAACTAAACCTGAGATAATTAAGAATTTACTTCCCTCACCACTTAAACCTGCTGAAAGGCCTTATGCTAATGCATTTATTGCAAATTATCCAAAAACTAATTATGGTCTGTCTCACTTAGAATCTGCTATTTTTATACCTGCAGAATTTGATGGCGAAGAGGGAATTTATTGTCTTGGAATGCATTGTACGAATGATATGGCTTTAGTAGCTGGTCGTGAAACTATGAATTATCCTAAAAAATTGGGCAGTATTTATATAAATAGAGATAAAAGAAATATAGAAGCATGGTCTGATCGTCATGGAACGCGCCTTTTTGATATTAAAGGAAAACTAAATGGTAGATTAAATGCGCCAGATGTTTTAGATTATTTTATGCAAAGAAGTTCAGGGACCGAAATGATATATGCTGTTTATAATGTCAAACATTTCCCATCACCTGATCTTAAAGGTTTTGATTATAAGCCCAGATTAATAAAACAAGAAGTTGTAATTAAACCTATTGAATTGAAAATGGGTCAAATAGAAATGAAATTAAGCAGCACTGAAAGCGATCCTTGGGGAGAAGTAGAAATAGCTAGAGTATTAGGGGGGGTATATATGAAAAGCAACAACTCCATGAAAAAAGGAGAAGTACTTGCTGAATTAGAACCTGAGGAATTTGCACCATATGCATTTCTAAAATGGGATGTTAATTTTTAGGTAATTAATTGAATATTACCGAAAACACAGTTCACAAACAATTATATATTAAAATATTTTTATTCTATATGCTATAATTCATTAATAAATTCATCAATTCTATTTATTGCTTCCTTAAGTTTATCAAATTCAGTTGCATATGATATTCTTAATTTATTATCAGAATATGATCCAAAAATATCACCTGGTACAATTGCTACTCCTTTTTCTTTCATCATTCTCATTGAAAATTCATGACTTGACATATTAAAATTCTTAATTGAAGGCATTATGTAAAATGCACCACGAGGTTTGACTACTTCAAAACCTATTTCATTTAATTTATTATAGACAAATAAACGTCTTTTGTCAAAATATTTTAAAATTTCGTCGAAAAAACTATTATCCATTTTCAAAGCCTCGATAAATCCATACTGAGCAGCATGGTTTGTACCTGCAATTGTATATTGGAGGTATTTTTCCATTAAATCAATTATATCTTTATTGGCAGCAACATATCCCAATCTAAAACCTGTAGCAGAATAAAATTTGCTCATTGCATTAAGTGTAATCGTTCTATCAAACATATCATTAAGAGAGGCAGGACTTAAATGCCTCAATCCATCGTATACATAATTCTCGTAAACTTCATCGCTTATCAAATATAAATCCTGTTCAAGAACCAAATCAACAATTTTTTCTAATTCTTTTTTGTCTAAGGCATAACCAGTTGGATTATTTGGTGAATTGATAAGAATTGCCTTAGTTTTATCAGTAATTGAAGCGTTAATTTGCTCAATATTTAAACTAAAATCTGAATTTCGTTCAACCTCGACAATTTTTACGCCGAAGAAAGAACCACAGTAAAAATAAGAAACAAAGTTTGGTGAAGGGAGGATCAGCTCGTCACCAGGATTAAATATCGATGCAAATGCAAGAGTTATTGCGTTAGAACCTCCGTTACACAATATTATATTTTCTTTCCAATTTAGCTTAATATTATTGACATTTTGCAGCTTCTTTTCAAGCAATTCTAATAGTTTTGGAACACCTCTCGTTGGTGCATAAGTCGTAATGTTTTTTTTTAGGGCTTCAATATTCCCTTGTATTGCTGGTTGAGGTGTAGTAAAATCAGGTTGACCAATACCAAGACTAATAACATCAGAACGACCAGCTGCAAGATCAAACAATTCTCTAATTTTGGATTTTGGAGCTGCAATTACTTTCTGAGAGAGTTCTTTCATAATATATATCTCTGACGTAATTATTTTTAAATAATTTTATCTAGAAAGAATAAAGGTATAAAAAGAGTTATAAATCAAATTATAGAGTTTAATTAAGCCATTTCGCCTAATTTTTGTAAGA
>JBHLNT010000128.1:0-11779 GCA_048941265.1 Promethearchaeota archaeon | reverse complement strand
GATAAAATAAAACCTGAAGATAGTCCGGAACCTGAACCACTAATTGCATATGCTATATTAGATAAGGAAAAAAAGGTGGAGAAGCATATCTCAAAAGTCGTGATTCCTTCATTAAAAGAAATAATTAAACGATTTATAGCGAAATATGATGGAAAAAATTTATCAGAAGTTTCTCAATTTCAAAGCTTTAAGGAAAATCTTGATCGCATTTTTGGTTCAGAAACTAAAACAATAGATGAGAAACTAAGAGGCACTTTTTTTTAAACACTTTATCTTCCTTCTCTTGATTGTTTCAGATACCAGAAGATAATTGGAAGGGCTATTGTTGCATCTGAAATAACTGTTGAATGCATCGCATTTTTATTTACTTTGCCCCATGATTTAGCCTCGTCTAGTGTAGCACCTGAGAGCCCGCCTGGTTCAGGTCTATCCATTGTAATTTGAATCGCATAATTAGCAGAATTTGGACAAAACTGCATAGATTGGAAGATAAAATTTTTCGGTACCCCTCCGCCAATTATACAAATACCCGCTTTTTTCGCGTCCCATGCAAAATTTACCATCTCTAGCATATCTTTAAAATGATTGAGATTCAATTGTTTATGGTGAAATCCTAATTGCAGAGCTAAACCAGAATCAGTAAAAGCTGGACAAAATATTGGGACACCTTTTTCAGCACAAATCTTTAAAATTGATTTAGGATTATCTGGTATACTTTCTCCTAAAAATTTTAAGAATGCGCTGACTGACATATTATTATCTGGAATCTTCAATTTCGACACAAAATCTTCGATACCTTCATAAACCTTATTTGGCAGAAAGACATCGTATATTCTGTTCATTTCCTGGTCATATAAAGCTGAGTCATCCAAGCTTTCAATATGAACTTTTCCTTGAAGATGATGATACCCTAAAGTCTCTGCGAGATCATGAGTTAAATTCGCACCTGTAGTTACTAAGATATCAATGAATCCCTCTTCTACAAAATCATGAATTATTTGTTGCATACCGACTGGAACCATAGCACCTGCTAATCCAAAGAATTTGACACAATCTCTATCTTCAATCATTTCTTTATAAATTTCGCATGCTAAAGCCATTCTTTTCGCATTAAAACCAGTTCCCTTAAAATTTTCTATAAGATCGACTATATTATCATCTAGTTCTATTTTAAATTGATTGACCTTTTTAAAAACCTCTTTAATATCTTTTTCTTTCATGTTATTCTCTGTTTTTCCTATTTGTGATAAAATCCATAATTTCTACGATTAATTTGGCTGCCAAATTACTGGTCAAATTATTAGGAAGATCCAAATTTGGAGCAACCTCAACTATATCAAATCCTACTACATTAAAATGGTTAGTTATTTCTCTTAAAATTTTCCATAGTTCTCTATAGGTAAAACCCCCGGGAATAGCAAATCCAGTAGCAGGGGCTATAGATGGATCTAAAGCATCTATATCAATTGAAATATATAGATCTTTAATCTTCGCACTTTTGAAGAAATTAATAATATTATCAGTAAATTGCTTTAAACCGATTTCTATAAGTAAGTGTGCGTCAAAATGAACAATTTCCTCTGTCTTGGCGATATCTAGCTCAGGAATATCAATATCTCTTGTACCTACGATCAATATATTTTTGTTATTAATATAATCTAAATCGAAAATTCTATGAGAAATAGTAGCATGAGAATATACTCCCTTATCCCATTCTTCATACAAGTCTAAATGAGAGTCAAATATTAATACTCCAAAATCTGTCTTATTGTCTTGTTTATCACCTACTGCTTTTATTACGGGGTAAGAACAGAAATGATCGCCTCCAATCATAACGATAATAATATCTTTCTTTTGTTCATAGATGTTATTAATGAAATTCTTTATTTCTATAAGATTTTTCTCAACATTCATGGATTCAATTTTTATATCTCCAATATCAACAGCTTTAAGATTCGGGATTTCAAATCCTAATTCAGTTGTAAGTGCCAAATTTTCAGTAACATTACGAATTTTTTGAGGGGCGATTGATGAATTTGGGCCCTCAATAGAAGTTAAATAATCCCAAGGAATACCAAAAATTATAAATTGGGTATCAGAATCTATAGTTTCTCTAAAATCAAAAAATCTCATGATAGTTTTAAAATTTTTCTACTAATTAAATCTTACATTTCTTCTAAGGTTTCTATTCCTAGAAGATTTAGTCCTATTTTTATAACAATTTGAACACATTTTATTAATAACAATCTTGCTTTCTCTAAATCTTTATATTCTGATATAACTTGACAGGTACCATAAAATGAATTAAAATCCTGACATAAACTCAAAAGATACTGAGGTATTAAATGAATACCATATGTTTTGACTGCCATATCAATAATTTCTGGTAAATAATTTAGTTGTTTAATTAATATTAGTTCTTTTTCATGATTTAATAGTTTGAAATTGATATTTAAATCAATATTTTCTTGAGATTTATTAATTATTGATTCTATTCTCGCATAACAATATTGAATGTATGGTCCCGTTTCTCCCTCAAAAGAAATACTCTCTTTAGGATTAAAAACAAAATCAGATTTTGGACTAAATTTCAAAATGAAAAATCTCAAAGCAGACATCCCAATTATCTCTGCCCTATGTAATTTCTCCCTATCTGACAGGTTTGGATATCTTTTATGAACTTCTTCATACGCAAGATGATTCATTTGTTCAATAATGTCATCCGCATCAACCACGGTACCTTCTCTACTTTTCATTTTACCCTCAGGTAAACTAATCATGCCATAAGATAGATGATATTTTTGTTCTTTAAAACCAACCATATCCAATACTGCAAAAAGTTGTTTAAAGTAAAGATCTTGTTCATTGCCTACTACATATATTGACTCATCATAATCAAAATCTTTCTTTTTTAAATAAGCTAAATAAATATCCTGAGTTATATAAATAGAAGTGCCATCACTTCGAAGTAATACCTTATCTGGCAAATTATTTAATCTAGCTATTACTGCTCCATCACCTCTCTTTTCAAAAATTCCCTTTTTTAATCCCTCTATGATTTTTTTCTTTCCCTTTAAATAAAAATCAGATTCAAAATATTCCTTGTCAAATGAAATTCCGAATTTCTTATATGTCTCTTCGAAACCTTGAATCGCCCATGAATTCATTTTTTTCCATAAAGCTCTTGTGTCAGGATCTCCCTCCTCCCATAATTTCAGCAAATCCATAGCCTCATCTATTATCTTTGCATCTTGCTCTTCCTTTTGACTATATTTAATATAATAATCACCTACAAAATGATCGGATTTCCTTTCATTTGGTTCTTCATTGTTTCCCCACTTTTTATATGCCAGCATACTCTTGCAAATATGTATCCCTCTGTCATTGTTCAAATTCACTTCATATACTTTATGACCTTTATATTTTAAAATTTGAGATAAAGTGTTTCCTAATAACATGTTGCGAACGTGTCCTAGATGAAGGGGTTTATTTGTATTAGGCGCAGGGTATTCTATAACAATTTTAAGAGAATTAAATTTATTTTTTTCTACCATTTCTCTTATTTTTCCATAGTCTTGATTCATTTCGAAGATATTGTTTAAAACCGTAAATGCACTGACTCTAAAATTTAAATAAGGACCTTGTACTTCAATTTCATCCAAATATTTTGGCAAATCTAGATTTTCTTTTAAATCTTTAGCAATTAAATTTGGTGCTTTTTTTTCAAATTTTGCCAACTTGTACACAGGAAAAGCATAAGAATAGTTAATATTTTGAGGTGGAATTTCAATTAAGCTTTCCAGCTCATCTATTGAGAAATTTTCGATGGAAGAATTTAGATATTCAGCAATCGTTTTTTTATCAACTATTTTCATCGCAGCTTTTAAAAGACCAAATTTATTATTTATTTATTTTTTGAAGAATATGTTAAACTTTCAATTAAGTATTGTTAAAATATATTAAGAGTAGCTCATAAAATTTTTTATATAGGTAGGAATAAAACATAAAATTGAAGAATTATTTAATTACCCTATCATATCACCATTCATCGTAGAAATGGCAATACTCATGAACCAACACTACAAACGATTTGTCGTTCAGATAGGTATGGGTGTCGATCAACATGGACATGATGATGATTGTACAAATGCGGCAATAAAAGCTATTAAAAATGCCATATCTAACAATTGTTTAACTGGTATAGCCGATTTCTGTAATTTTAAAGAACCTAAAGATCTTTTACGAATGAAAGTCCATGTAAAGATAGGAGCACCATATCCAGATAAGATTGATGAAAAAAAGGTGTTAAAAGCAGTTCCTTTTGGAGAAAAATCACTTGAAGTGGAAAAAGGAGGGCTTGTTGCTCGGGGTATCATGATCAGAGAATTAGGGGATACCTCTGACAAAATGATAATATGCAATGCTGCTGTAGAAGTATTAATTAAGGACGCATAATGAGGCTAAGTTAAATCTAAAATTAATTTTTATAAAGGGTAAATGAGATACTATATATAGATTTATTAAAAACGAAAATTTAAATTAATTAATAGAAATCATAATGTTAAGAGATAAGAAAAAAATCATAGTTAAATCGTATTAGAGCCATGTATGACGCAACTTATAAAATAGTGATATTCGGAGACGCAGGGTGCGGTAAGACCACTCTAACTCAAAGATATTTGACCAATTTATTTAAGGGAGATACAACTATGACAATAGGTGTTGATTTCGAAGTAAAAAGTTTAGAAATAGATGAGAAAAAAGTTAAGCTTCAGATTTGGGATTTTGGTGGGGAGGAACGTTTTAGATTCTTATTACCTACATATGTTAAAGGTGCAAATGGTGGAATCTTCATGTATGATATAACTAATTATTCTTCTTTGGCCCATATTGATGATTGGCTGACTGTAATTAGAAAAAAGATAGTAGATATGTTCCCTGTTATTGTAGTTGGAGGCAAAGCTGATCTTGAAGAACGTGAAGTTAGCAGCGAAGAGGGAATCAAAATAGCTAAATCAAGAGATATGGAAGCGTTTATAGAGTGTAGCTCGAAAACAGGTGAAAATGTTGAAGAAGCTTTTGAAGCATTAACCAGATTAATGCTCCAAACGTCTGATTTTTATTAATTTATAAATTTAAAGAAAAGAAATTGTTAAATTGTTTTGTGTTTTTCTTGCCAAATTGGATCTGCTTCTTGTAGTAAACGCCTTTGTACTTTTCCTATTAAATTTTTAGGGACTTCTTCAATAATTTCCACATAATAAGGGCGTTTATAATGTGTCATATTTTCTGCAGCCCATTCTTTGATGGCTTCTTCAGTGAGAGTAGAACCAGGAGTTAATTCGACCCAAGCTTTAACAGCTTCTCCAAAATCATCATGTGGTAATCCTGCGACAGCAACCTCTGAAATTTCAGGATGTTTCATAAGAAGTTCTTCTACTTCTTTTGGATAGACCGAATATCCTTTGTATTTAATAAGTTGTTTTTTTCTATCTCGCAACTCAACTGTCCCATCCTCGTTCATAAATCCGATATCTCCTGTTAATAGCCATAATTTTCCATTATATTCTTTAATTGTATCAGCAGTTTCTTCTGGGTTATCTAAGTATTCCAACATAACTTGTGGACCATGAACACATAATTCTCCAGTGTGTTCTTCACCAAAATTTATATCATCCGGATTTCCTAAACAAATTGGACCTTGATTAAAATCTTCGACAGGCCAGATCCCCCACTCTGTTGCTGGAAAGGGCATACCAATTACCCCTATTGGACTTTCTCCAAATAAATTCCCAGCACTAATTACTGGACTAGATTCACTCAATCCATAACCTTCAACAATATGCCCTCCAGTATTTTCTACAAAAGCATCATGCACAGGTCTATGCAGCGGTCCTGCTCCAGAAACACATAATTTTAGTTTTCCCATCACTCTAGGATATTTTTTAATATCTGTAAATTCTGCTAACCTCTTAAATAAAATTTCAGCTCCAGGATAGACTAAACCTTCAGGTGCAGGTAATTTCTCAATATCCGCAAGTAATTCCTCAGTATCGGGAGGTTTTGGGAATAACATCATCCATCCCCCAAATTTTATTGTTGTATTCATGACAACTGTATGGGCAAAACTGTGAAATAATGGAAGAATACCAACACATCCAATACCAGGAGTTTCTCCTCCTAACCAATACACACATTGAATGGCATTAGACACAACATTGAAATGGGTTAAAACAGCAGCTTTAGGCAAACCAGTGGTCCCTCCCGTCATTATATAGGTTGCTGGATGGGTTTTAACATCAATTTTTATATTTGGAACTGCTGGTGAAGTGTTTAACAGATCCATAAACTTAAATGCTCCAGGAAAATCGACTTTACCTTTGGGAATTTTTTTTAACAAATTTCCTAAGATTCTTTTAAAACCTAATCCGTGAGCCAAATCAGCGACATTTGTGTAGATAACTTTCTCTATACTAGATTTAGCAATGATTGGTTTAATATAAGGTTCATATAACGCATCAAGAACGATAAGCACTTTCGGTTTAGTAATATCTAATTGATGTAAAATTTCCATAGTCTGGTATGTTGGATTTACACCAGTAGCGATTGCCCCAAGTTTAGTGATTGCATAATAACTTATAACATATTGGAAACAATTTGGTAAATGCATAGCAACAACATCACTCTTTTTAATACCTAAATTATTCAGAGCTGTAGCAAAGGCATTTACATGATCTTGAAATTCTCTATAAGTCATCCAAGTTTCTAAAAACCACATTATATTATGATCTGCGTATTTTTTAACTTGTTCTTCAAGCATTTCATTGACAGTTATTTCTGGTAATGCTATATTTTTTGGGACGTCATTAGGCCACCATTTTTGAAACCATCTCTTGTTTTCACTAACTTGATATTTATCTTCACTCTTTATTGGCATCTCTTATTATCTCACCTTTTCTTTAAGTACTTTTTATTATTCTTCTTTGAAATCTTAAATCCTTTAATTTTATTTTAATAATGATTCTCATAATGCACTATTTGTTAAAAGTTTTTGTGTTAAATTAATTCAAATTATGAATTCCGTAAAAGAAAATAATTAGAATGTCCTTAAATAGCAATACATTAATTAAAAATACCAAAACAGTTTAATAATAATAAGAAAAAATGTAAAGAAATAGAAAATTAAAAAAAAAGTATTAAATAAAAATTTAAAAGTTAATCTGGTTTTTTACCATTTATCTTTTCTCCTTTTGATTAAGATTGTCGCAACACCGGCTAGACCAACCCCAGATATGAGCAAGATTAATGCCCAGAAGCTAGGTTCTTCAGGAGTAAACACCATATAGACGCTGAAGGTAGGATCATGCCAAATACCATTACCTGTACCATTAAAGTCGGGATAGCAAACTGCATACAATATAATATTCCATTGAGCTACAGCATCAACATCAGCCTCAAAATCATCGTCTGTGTTATCTTTATTTTCAACATCAGTCTCGCTTCTATGTTCTTCACCCTCCCATAAAGCAATCGGAATAATACTTGTGTTAACAGCATATCGATCTCTATTAGTAGAATTGCCTAACAAATAACCCGGACCAGCAATATCGACAAAATCAAGCTTGTCTTTATTATCTTCATTGAGGTAGTCTCCTACTTTTAACGTATGTGAACTTGATGAGTAACTTTGATCTGTAAAATCCTCATTTTCCTCAGGTTCAACTTTGTCACCCTTTTCGATATGTAAATCAAAGTGTAAAATGCTTGAAAGATAAATAATTGCCATATCTAAATCATCAATTTCTTGATTTGGATAAGGATTATCATTATCATTCCATGGAGCAAAATTGGTCTCTAATTTCACATGGGCTGCTTGTTCAATTTCTCCATTTTTATGTTTATCTGTCTCTGATTGAAATTCTAATCCGAAGTATATATAAGCAAGTTCTTCCTCGGGAGCATTCACATAAGAATTCAAGTCTACCCCCACTGGTACTGCTGACATATTAGCATTTTTTAATAACAAACCCCAAGACACACTATCATCTTCTTTATCAACTTCAGGTACCTTGAAATCAAAATCCTCAACCGTTCCTAAAATCAATCTATGAGTTACTTCATTACTAGTAGGTATCATAGCTGCAGTACCATTAGTATAGATTATATCCCCAGTTTCATTTCTGGCATAATCATATTTAACTGTCATATCT
This sequence comes from Promethearchaeota archaeon, assembly GCA_048941265.1. Taxonomy (GTDB): domain Archaea; phylum Asgardarchaeota; class Lokiarchaeia; order Sigyniarchaeales; family SOKP01; genus LW40-45. Next base: position 3,569 of record JBHLNT010000128.1, on the reverse strand, counting down.
CCACTTTTATCCGAATCATAGTATAAAAATGCTCCAGCTAAATGGTGTGTGAATAAATAAAATTCTACATCAGCTCTTTCTAACATATCATCAATATCAGCATGCTTACCATGGGATAACACAGATAAATCAAGTTCTACATAGAATTCTTTTACCCATAATTGAGCTAAATCAAACGAGAACTGAGTCCAAATAGTCTCTGCAAGGTCTGCTGCATCAAAATCTGTTAGTAACCATTGCATATAACTATCTCTCGTTAAGGCAGCAGAAATATTCCATTCTGTTAATAATGTTGGGTCGGTTACTGAAGGTAAAAGGGTATCATCACCAGCACCATATTCTATACCATTATTAAAACCAGAATCATACCAAGTTTTTTTAATATTAAAATCTGGCCACGGATTCATTTCTAAAGATTGCCATACGATAGGGTTAAACACGAATAACTCATCTCCGGTAAAAATTTCGTTAATATGAACTAAAAGCCAAGATAATACTTGAACTCCTTCAGCGACAATTTTTTGGTTTATTTTATCTTTTTTTTCTGCCTCTCTAAATCTTACTGCCCAATCAAGAACTTTTTCTGCGGCTTCTATAAACGATCCATCGTAATCCATAATGATAAGGGTTAATGCGGCACCAATAGTCAAATTGTATTCAAATCCCCCTTCCTTTTCAACAACACAATAGGCATATCCTTCAAGAGAATCAATTCGATATTGATTTGCAGTACCTCCAGTCGAATTGTAAAATGGAAGATAATGGATTTCTTGGGTATCCATATTTTGAGCAAAAGAATAGTTTCCTGTATATACTTCTTCTTTATCGGCACTTAACACATAAATTCCTTCTAGTTTTTGGTCATCTTTAAAATCAACACCATCAAGAAGTAACATTTCAAATAAAGTTCCAAGTATTTCTCCTCCAGGTCCCAGATTTTTACTAAAAACCCCGCCAAACCCTCCCTGAAAGTTTTCAAATGCACCGTATTGTTCACTATCTTTGTACTCTTCATCACTACTTCCACTATTGTCTTGCCCTAAAGCCATTACCGGCAAAGCAGCCATAGATGTTATGAAAAAAGATAAAATCATTAGAGTTTTAAAATCTATAAACTTCATATCTTTTTTCCTTTTTGTTTAAATTTTAATTTTTTTTAAAAAATATGAATCTAAGATTTATAATTCAAATTTAGCTTTTTAAGAATTTAGTTTCGCGTGGAATAGAACTTTTTAATAAATTTAATTTATTTATTAATAATGCTATTAAATTCCATCAATAGTTAAAATTAGAATTAATTTTTAAGTGTAAACAACACTTTAATAAAAAGTACAATGACGCATTAGGAATATAAAAAATGATAAGAGAATTTATATTCGCTTATACTAGAGAAACCTAAAAATTACACTTACTATATATAATCTTGCGAAATTTCAATCAAAAAAAAAAATTTTTATGTAGGATTTTATTTAAATTGTATTTCCATTAGAAATTGTTAATTTAATATCAATTTGATATAATAGTTTATAGATATTAAAAAAAAGATTTATTGTTTTGAGTTTTTGTTGTTTTTTCTTACCTTAGTATTTCATTTATCTTTTAAATCTCGGATTCGTCATATCGGAAAAATGTATAGAAAAATATTAATATAAAAACGATAGCAGAAACGATTAAACTTACTTCTTGAATAATTAGTGCTAAAGCCGGGTTAAATATAATTAAATTTGAGCCCATAAACACAGCAGCAAGTATATACCCAAGAAAGTGACTCTTGAAACTTACATCTCTTCTTTTTCCTTTTATAAAATTCACAACGGCAACAATAGCTACAATAAAAAACCCTAAATAATAGAAAAAATCAATCAAGGCAAATTGTCCGAAAGCTAAGAATAGGAAAAAAACGAATAAGAATATTTCTAGGATCCGTATATTCCATACATATTTTGGTGTAGTAGTATCAACGAAAATTTGTTCATATTCACTTACTCCCTTATTTGCCACTAAATAAAATAATGATCCTATGGCTAAAGACGTACATAAACACACTGAAATTATGAATATAATAGGTAATAATGGCAACCAGATATTATCCCATAAGAAAATGGAAAGTAAAATATATTGAGGGAGAATAACAATAGTACAAAAAATTGGCAATATTGAGAAAATAACCATTAAAAATTTAGTCCCGAACGAAACTTTAGAATCGTCCCAGCTTTCTTTTCGAAAAGTTGTTAATCTCCATGCCATTGAAGCAAAACTTAATATAGAAACAATGGGAGTGATTAACGGAAAGACAAAGATAAACAAAATAAACAGTGCATTTAGTCCGAAAAAAAATCGTAATCTTAAGGGTACTACACCCACCGTTCTATCCATTGCTTCTATCGTGGCTGAAAATCTATTCGCAAATAATATTAGGAAAAACAACCAGGAAACGCTAAATACTAATGGACACAAAATCTTTAAAATCCAAAAATTTAATGCTGGATCATCTGAAAACCATAATCTAAATTTCACTAAATTATAGATTACAAAAATTGCGATTGGAACTAATATGATTGAAATCAACACAATTAATCTTGATACTATAATCCCTTTGATTTGTTTAGACATTTCAAAACATCATCCTAATGGTAATATTAGTATTTATTTAATAGATTTATATTGTACTCCATTATAAATCTTTCTTTTCCATGTTTTAATTAATTAATTTTGTATAAAGCGTTTCAAAAAAATAAACATTAATCTATTATTCTACTATAAAAAAAATAATGAATTTAAGAAAAATTTCGAAATTTTTTAAGTAGGTTCATATTTTATACTTCCAATCAATGCTGCAAATACAGCCCCAATTCCCGCCCCTTCCATTGTTGCTAGAAAAGTTGATAGTAGAAATGGTAATTGAGTCAATCCAATGGAAGCACTGTCAATAATAGCTCCTCCGCCATAATTTGCTAATAAAAATGCTAAACCAAGATAAAAAAACGCCATGATAATAAAAAGTCCGAGACCAATTGCAAAACTTGTAAAAATAGCCTCCTCTGGATTTCTGGATGTTAATAATGCCATTATCGAACAACAAATAATCCATGGAAGAACTAAAGCCAACATTAACATTACATTATCCGGTTGATTAATAAGCGCCCAATGGACTGGAATCAAACAAATCAAAAACACCCCGACAAAAGCACTTATTAGAAAACCTATTAACGGCCCTCCTAAAGTTCTAGTCAAAACGAAAAAATTCTTAATCAAACCCCCAGTAAGAAGAGCAATCAAATCAAAGATATAAAATGTGGCATACGCAGTAGGTAACATAAGGAGCATTCCAACTATTCCCGTCCATATCATTCGCCATGGTTTAAATTCCATAGTTTTTAACTCCCTTAATAAGTAAAATCTAACTATAATATAATTAGTTCTTATTATTTCAAGACTGTTTTTCTATTTATATTTATTTCTTTTTTTTAATTTATAGGAGTCCAATCTTTGATTATAAATGAAAAAATAAATAGAGAGCGGTATCTAAAGTTCTACTCAAATTATAAATACTAATTTTAAAAAAAATG
>JBHLNT010000014.1:0-48506 GCA_048941265.1 Promethearchaeota archaeon | reverse complement strand
CTAAGCGGGCCCCTATACCTGGACGTCCTATTTCTATAGAAAAGCCTATCTCACCATTTTCAATGCGCCCTGTAACATCATTTGTTTTCATTTCTTCAGTTCCTCTACCTGGTACTCCCGTAAGTTTATGAGTCGCAACAACATCGCTAAAAGGATTCCTCACTAAACGAGGCATCTTCAATCTTTCTTTTTTAATGGCTCCAGAGGGACATTTTGCTGATCTATAACAGGTAGAACATTCCACACACAAATCTCTATCAATAAAAGCTTTATTATCAACTAATTTAATTGCTTGTACTGGACAAATAACAACACATTGCCCGCAACCAATACAACGATCTTCTTTTATTATCAAATTTCTCACTTATTTTAGGCATTCTAATAAAATAAATCCACAATTACGAAGGGAAAAATATTTGATTTAATTAATAATTGTTCTTAAAAAACCTTTAAATAAATTTAAAGCAAAGTTATAAACTATAAAAATTAAAAATTTTAAAAAAATAAAATCGTAGGAAATGATAAAACAAGAACATTCTTTTAAAGTGATAATATTAATAGTCTTTTTTTCCTCTGCTCTGATAAGCGCACTATCTCCGATGGCTATTGATATTGCGAATGCACTACCAATAACTCAATCTCAAGTATTATTAATAGTTGCCATATATTTAGCAATTGGGGCTCTAACATCATTCTTCTGGGCGATTTTAGATATTAAAGTCTCCCGCAAAAAGTTATTGATTATTGCTACATTAGATTGGACGCTTTTTACATTTCTATCAATGTTTGCGACAGATTTTTTCACATTACTTCTATTTCAAATTTGCTCTGCAGTGGGCTTTGGTGCGATTTTACCTTTAAGTTATTCTACTATCGTTGATTTAATTGATCCTGAAAAAAGAGGAAAAGCATTTGGAATAAAAGAACTTTTTTACGTTTTGGGTATTGGTTCAAGCTTCCTTTTAGCAAGTCTATTAGTACCCACATTTCCATGGACTACTCCCTTGTTGATCATTTCAATAGGAGGAGTTGTTTGCCTAGTTCTCCTGTTTCTCATAGATATTCCAGAAAAAAAAGTTGTCGATGAAAGTGAGGCTTGGATGAGTTTTAAAGCTTTCAAAGAAATCATCCATAATAAAGCTATAATTATCATTTTGATTTTTAATTTAGTGCTTTTTTTATGGTATGGAGCAATTACTCAATATTTTACCACATTGATGAGGAATGATTATGGATTTATCCCACAAATGGCATTTCTTATTTATTTAATAGTTACATGCGGCCAATTTTTTAGTGGTATACTTTTTGGACACTTAGGAGATAAAAAATATAAAAAGGATAAAAATGGACGAATTAAAGTTGTTTTATTGTTAGTTACTTGCGGTGCAATTTTAAATTTCATAGGATTTTCAATAATACTATCTCCAAAGAATATTTTAACTCTCCTATTATTCATTATCATTATATGGACAGCACTTACGTTTTTTGGGGGTGTTGATCCACTTACCCAAGCAACTCTTTCTGATGTGACTACTGAAGACAATAGATCAACGACTTATGCACTTAATAATTTATGCTACATTCTCGGAAGAAGTATAAGCATTTTTCTTTTGAGTCTTTTTCTGCTAACGTTCAATAATTTATATAGACCTGGATATATGATATTATCTATTATGACATTAATTGCTGTCTTATTTCTATTTCCCCTTATGAGAGTTTTACCAAAAGAAATAGAAAAAATGAAAATAGAATAAATTGAGAGAAAATGAGTAAAAGACTGGATTATAGGAAAGGAGCTCAAGTAATTGTTGAGACATGTATGGGGATAAAACCTAATGAAAAAGTATTGATCATCTTTTCAAAGGGTTTTAATAGGAATGCTCAACTTTTAGCTGAAGAAGCTGAAGCTTTAGGTGCGCACGTTACACTTACACAAGTGGATAATAATGATATTCAAATCGAACCTCCAGAAGAAGTTAGTAAACAAATGCTAAATTCTGATGTAGTTATGGGAGTACTTCCATATAGTACTATCCAATTGTTTCTTCATATGAATGCGAGAAGAGCAGCAACTGATGTCGGTGCGAGAGTTGCAGGAGTTCCCTATATAAAACCCGACATTACTTCAGAAGATATTTATGAAATTACTGAGCTTACAGAAAAGTTATCAGAAATATTAACAAATGGCAATGAAGCAAAAATCACTACTAAAATAGGAACTAATGTTTCCTTATCTATGAAGGATAGAATCTCTGCCCCATTAAGGGTAAGGCATGTAGTGCCAGGTGCATGGGGTGCTGTTCCTGAATATGCTGAGGCGGCTATCGCCCCTGTAGAAGGAACAACTCAAGGTATTTGGATAATTGATACAATGTTTGAAAAAGTCGGGGCAATAAAAACACCTGTAAAAGTAACTATAGAGAACGGTCGAGCAATAAAAATCGAGGGAGCTGAAGAGGCAGATAAGATAAGAGCAATTATAGAATCCGCAGATGAAAACGGGAATAATATAGCAGAGTTAGGGATTGGAACAAATCATACTTTAAAAAATACCACAGGAACCATAGGAGATAAAATGATGAAAGGGACAGCACATTTAGCCATTGGCAAGAATATAAATATCGGCGGACAAACTTATAGCAATATACACCATGATGGAGTAATGAAAGAGGTTACAATTGAAATAGACGGAGAAAAAATAATAAAAAATGGTAGCGTACTTATATAAAATATTTTTTTTAAATTTATTTTAAGAAAGTTCTAAATTTTTATTAATTCATAATCAATAGAACCTATTTTATCTTTAATTGCTGCTTCAAATTGTAAATATGGGTTAACAATATCCATCATTGCCCCAAATTTTTCAACTCCAGCAGGTAGGGGATCTTTCCATACATCTTCCCTGTTTAGAATGGGGAGCCCGGGAGCATTTGTTTCAGCATCATAACACGCTTTGTCAACTGCCACAGGATCAGATGAGCCAAAAATACCAAGATCAGGAACTACAGGCATACCTGGATTTGGAGTGCAATCGCATATCATTGTAATGTCAAAAGCGAAATTAATATATCGAATATTTTCAGGACCAAAATTTAGTACTGCTGCAAAATTATCTATAAACCTTTCCACAAAATCTTTCACTTCATTCATTTTTGGTGTTTTAATTGCTCTTTTTATAGGACATTTTTTCACACATAAATGACAGCCAAAGCATTTAGATTTGTCAATAAAGGCTTTCTCTCCCTCCATATTAATGGCTTTTACTGGACAAGCATCGATGCATTCCTTCTTACATTTGGTGATATCACATTTTTTAGTATTAACAATATAACTATCTTCCATGTGGGCTAAAAATTTGTTTCTTTTAGTTACACATCCAATTCCAATTTGTTTTAACGCTCCTCCAAATCCCGCTTGGGGATGTCCTTTAAAATGGGAAATTACAACCATCTTATCAAATTCAAATAAACCTGAAGCTACAGAAATTGGATTATCTTTAAATTGAATTCCATCAATATTAATTAATTTTCCCTCAATTCCGTTTGGTCCATCAATAAATTTCAATGGAGCTCCAACAATAGATTCTGTATATCCATGAAGATGAGCAATTTTATTATGATCGACTGTACTTCTTCGGTGTCCTATGCATATGGAATAATCATCGCAAATTTCTAGGGTTTCATACGTATTTCCCTGTCCATGGGTTTCAATAAGAGTCGGAATTCCTCCCTTGGATTTAATTGCTTCAACCACTTCATGAACATAATCATGACGTAAATAATGAGTATTAAAAGCTTCACCTACGTGAACTTTTACTGCCACTTTATCACCTGAATTAATATTATCTAAAATTTTATCTAAAATTAATCGCGTTTTTACTAAATTGTTTGTCATCATATTTTTTGCAGTATTTCTTAAGGATGCTATTTCAATTGGCGAAGCCCAGTAAACAATTGCTTTTTCTGACATATTTTAATATCCCTTATTAGAATGATTTTGTTTTACTTAAAAAATAAGATAATTTTCAAAATTTAATTAGCATTAAAAAATTACTGCTTTTAGACTATAAACTCTGGATTGTTATAATTTGTACTAAGACATATTATTTGGGTTTATTTCAAAAATTTTAGTAGGATATTTTTTAACAAAGGAAAAGAATTAATCTTCAATTTCGAGCATCTTTTTGATTTTATCGAAGAGAGCAATACCTAAAGTAGCTAATATCACTTCAGATATCAACACTTGAATAAACATTAACCAAATAGGTAATCCTAAAACTAAATTTAATATAATTGCCACATAAAGCGAAATAATAATGGCATATAAGACTCCTCCCAAATATTTCAATTTTCCCTTATTTCTGAAATAAATAATGCAATATAATGCAGGAATGTTCACAATAGTACTAAGTAAATCAATTGGTCCTAGTGGTGAACTTAAATTGAGAAAAAATACGCCAATGATTTTCCCTATTAAACCTTCTAAAGGAAAGATTAAACACATACCTACCATTAATTCGGCAATCCGAAATTGCCACCCTAAAAAACTTAAAGGAAGAAAAATGTAACCTAAGACATAATATAGAGCCGCTGTAATAGCGATGATTGAAATCCTTAAGCTAAGAGGTCTCTTTTCATATCCAATGGCTCTTTTCTCAATCTCCTCATTTTCATTATTCATTAGATTCTACCTATCTATTTATAGTTATATATAATAAAAATTATTTTAAAAAAAACTAATCTCTTTGATGATATCACTATTAAACTGTAAAATTATATAAACTTTTATTTTGTAAAGATATTTTAAATTATTCAGTTTTTAAAACTTGACAATTTAATTACTTATTAATATTAATAAAAATAAATAATATAAATTTTTTAATTTGGAGTTAGTTAATATGGTTGAAAATTATGATATCGTTATTGTGGGTGCTGGAACGGCAGGAACGTATCTTGGTTGGCTACTAACTAAAAAAGACTTCTCAGTTCTCATTATTGAAAAAGATAAAAGAGAAGAAGTTGGGAAACGATTGGATGTAATACATTTCGAAACGGATCGAATTAAAAAAGCGGGAATTCCACCTCCAATAGAGGGATATCCCGAATTAGTCGGGGTGTTTGAGGAGGATACTGTAAATGCTCCTGATTTTAAAACTAAAAGGAAGATAAGAGCACTTCAAACCGTAATTAGGCTTTCATTTTTCCTACAAAGAATGTATAACGTTGTAGAATCGGATGGGGGAAAATTCGAATTTAATTGCAAATTTATAGAACTCATTTTTGAAAATAGAAAGATAATTGGACTGGTAGCAGATAAGGATGGGACAAAAATAGAATTTCGGGCTCGATTAGTTGTGGATGCATCTGGCACAATCGGAGCTATTCGAACAAAACTTCCTGTGGATTACGGAGTTGAAACTTTTAAATTAGGTCCTAACGACGTTATGTATGTACTTTTGCAATACATCAAATGGTCTAAGCCTGAAGAACCATTCCCTCAACATTTAAATGGTTTTATTTATTATCTCGCCTGGTTAGGTCCGTGTCATATTGAAAATGGAGTAATTATCGGAGTAGGGCAGCCAGGTTCATATGAAAATGTTGCTAAAGTAAGAGATGATTTTCTCAAGAAAGCAAACTTTCCCTCATATGAGATTGTTAAATCAGAGCAAGGATTTACTCCCTATCGAAGACCCCCATATTCGTTAGTTGGAGATGCATTTCTTTGTATTGGCGATGCATCTGTCATTACTTATCCTTTTTCTGGTCATGGAGTAACAGCGACATGGATGTTGTGCATGATAGCAGCCGATGTGATAGAAGCAGCACTAAAACAAGATGGATATGTTTCTAAAGAAAAATTATGGGACATTAATGTTAGATACTATAGAGAACAAGGAGCAAAATTTGCTGGGCTTTATATGCAATTATCTGGCATATTAAATTTTACTGAAAAAGAATGGAATTTTCTCGTAGGAAGTAATATTATTTATCGAAGTAGAAAAGGTGAATTACCAGAACCTAATAAAGAATACGAAACCGATATGACTTTTGGAGAAATCTTAAAAATCGCCTTAGCTTTACTGGGCGGGGTTCTTAAACGAAAATTATCATTTAAAAATGTGAAAAAATTGTTAAAGGCTAATGGTCTTGCTGGAAAAATTCAAAAGCATTATGAAGGTTATCCAGAAAATCCAGATAATTTCAAGAAATGGGTAGCACAGGCAGAAGAACTATGGAAACATAAAAAGCCTGTTCAAAAGAAATATCCATCAGTAACAATTGAATATCATTAATTTTTTTAATTAAAAATTTAGTTATAAATCATTACTAAATTTTTAATAATTTAGCTGCATTTTCACCTAGTATCTTTTTTTTGAATATTTTTGAAATTGGAAGGGCTTCAACAGCGGGTATTATACGAGCCCATTGACATAACGGATAATCAGATCCAAATAAAACCTTGTCGTCGATGTTATATTTTATATAAGCATCCCACGGAAAGTAATTATAAAGGTCTGGATGTGCTGAAATATCAACATAAACATTAGGATGTCTTAATACAACGGAATATGTATCCCAGAACCAGGGAGTCCCCATATGACCAATAACAATCTTTAAATCTTCATGCTTCATTGCCACTTCATCAATTAAGGAAGGATGCCCGAATTTTGCCACTGAACCCTTGGTGGATACTTGATGTCCACCATGAGTCCAGAGAATTATATCAAAATCGGACATTCTTTTCCATAGGTTATCATATTTTGGATCAGAAATATCAAATTTCTGAACAGGAGGCACAAGTTTTATTCCTTTAAGTCCTAATGAATTAATTACATAATCCAACTGTTCCATGGCATCGGGCGCAGGTATATCTACACAACCAAATCCAATTAATCTTTTTGGATACTTTGAAACTAAATTAACAATATCATCATTAGTAACCATACAAACTCCAAAAGCAGTTGTGATATTGAATGATACTATTACCGCTTTATCGATTCCATTTTTATCCATTAAAGAAATATAATCATCAATGGAAGTTTTATAGGCAAGTTGGTCTAAAAAAGGGCGCATACGCTTGCGCTTTAACGTACCAGAGCCCCACATTACATCCGCAATTTTTTCCAAATCTCCCCAAGTCGCTTCTTTACAAAAAGGGTGTATATGCATATCTATAATCATCTTCTTAACCTCTTTTATTTGATAAAAGATTTAGGTCTGAAAAATCCTAATTATGATAAAATCCCAATTATTATATTTTTTTTTCAATATATTATATTACTTTTTAAAGAAAAAAGAAAAAAAATTTAAACCTTTATAATTTCTGCTTTCTCTAAATTAAATTCATATAATTCCTGTTTTAATAATATAAAAGGTATCAGTGCTATACTTTCTAGAATTATCATAAAAATGAAAATTGCACTATATATTAGTAAAGTATCTGAAGTAATCTTAGATAGACTATTAAACATTATTCCAGTAAGGACCATCCCTAATACCGTACCAAAATTGATAAAAGAGACACAAATAGAAAAATATGTACTAGTATATTCAGGATATTGTTTAGAATATTCGCCTGTAACAGCAGAATACGCTGAAAATATCCAACCACTAGCAAGCCCTACTAGAAATGCAAGAAATATTAAAACTGGAATATGTGCAGATACTAAAAGTAAAAGTAGAGAGACTGTATTTAGTCCCATCGATGAAACTACGGCGATTTTTCTTGATATTTTATCAGCAACAATATCCCCAAGGATTGCCCCAATAATTATTCCTAGGCTAATAATCAGTGTGATTAATGCTTGGGGTTCATATAAGTTTATGTCTAAAGATGCAAGAGTAGCTCCTTTAGGATCAATATATCCTGCTTTAATAAGTATATAAAGAGCTAAAAAAGTATAAACAATTCCACCTACAATTTGCATGAAAAATGAATAAGAGAACATTTTCCAATTTTCTTTTTTTTTAAAAATTAATTTAAGAGCTGTTCCGATCCCCTCAACTTTAGGAACTTCGATATCTTTAATTAAAAGAGTGAGTATGGGGAATAACAACATCATTATTCCTAAACTGATAAATATTGCTTGAATTGGTACAATTATTAAAAAAAATAGTATGATCGGTCCACCCACGATGATACCTATTGCTCTCAGTCCCCAAAAAAAACCTTGAGTACGACCTAATTGATCTTTCGGACAAATATTAAGAATAAAGCCATCTAATGCAGTATCAGATATATAAATTCCAAAATTAACAATTATACCAGTTATAGTAAATAAACTTATAGCAGCATCAAATGTCGCTGGAATCATAAAAGCTATAACTATCCATACAATCCCGGCTATACCATCTGGTATTATAATCCAAGGCTTACGTCTACCTAATTTACTTGTTTTTGTTTTATCAGTTAAAATACCGTATATAATTTTTATTGTTGCTGGAAAAAATATTATTGATAGCATGAACGCTAAAGCAGCTTAATTTATTTTACCATAAGTTGTCAATAAATATACAGGAATAACCATCGTAAAAATGCTGGTATAAATGCCTTGAGTAAAGTAATTTAGTGAAAATATTCCTGTATATGAGTTTTTATATTCGAATTCGTTATTTTCCATTATTTAATACCATTTTATTTATAAGTATAAAAATGGATTGAATTTTTTTTTAATTTAAATTTTTAATTTTTCTATTTACTCATTTTTGTCAATTCAATAGGATTATAATGATCCTATTAAGCTCAACTATTTGCTTAAATTTTTCAATGTACTTAACAAGAAATGGTATTAAATTCTTCTGATGCAAAACCCCAGGATTTTACAATACTCTCGGCATCTTTCATTATTTCAGCAATAAAAATTTTTACTGGAATTATCTTCTTCATATGTATAATCGCGGGAGATGGAGTTTTAATATCTCTGTAATTAAACTCATAGATTTTTTTGTGATACTTTTCCTCAAAAATATTAGTCTTCATCCATTTTCTTTTCAATTCTACAGAGGCAGGACATTCTTTAGTAAGCATTAATGCAGTACCAAAACATACAGCTTCTGCACCCATAGCTATAGCTCCTAGAAATCCATAAGCGTCTCCTATACCTCCTGCTGCAATCAATGGAACTTTCAAAATTTTTTTTGCACTTGTTATATTAATTAGAGTTGTATTTTGAAGAGGGTGTTTCGCTCCTGCTCCTTCTAAACCAACTAAGGTTATTGCATCAACTCCTGCCTTTTCAGCAGAGAGAGCATGTTTAGGTAAAGCACATTTATGAAACCAATAACAACCTGCCTCATGAACTCTCTTACCTATAACTGTTGCTTGATATGCCGAAGTCGTAAATATATTTAATCCCTCATTCAAGCCAATCTCAACATATTTTAAATAATCACTTTCAGATAATTGCCCTTGAGGATTTTTAATTCCTGGAGGGCGTACAGATATGTTTATTCCAAAAGGTTTGCTTGTCATCCCTTCCATACTTAGGAGTACTTTTTTAAAATTTTCTATTTTATAATTTAAGGCAGTAATTATTCCCAATCCTCCCGCATTCGAAAAAGCAGCAGCGAATTTGGCTTTTCCTAGTCCTGCAAATGCGCCCATTAATATAGGGTATTTAGTTTTTGTCATTTGATTTATACGTGTTTTCCAAATCATTTTTATCCATCAAAATCTTATTTAAAAAAAGCTATCTATTGTTTTTTGAGTTTTAATAAACTCTATTAATTTACTACTTTTCTTCCAATATTTTAGGTCAAGAATTAATCCCTCAGCCATCTTATTTATAGCACTATCGAAATTATCTAAAATAATCGGTTTAGCATGCTCCATTGCATTATTAACCGTTTCACGAATTACCCAAACTCCTAAAGGAACTAGATAACCTGAGGAAACTTCTCGAAAAATCAGAATTCTCGCTTGTCTTCCTATTTTATATAAATATTCACAAACAGCTTTACGTGCGGCATAATATGCACCAGTAATATTGCTTGCGTAAGATTTTCGCCCCTTATAGAATTCATAATCTGTCATTATCTGCGGTTCTAATTTAATATTTTCTCCTGAAAGAGAAATATTCCACAAAGAATTAGGAGCCCATACTTCATTCATCTCATAAGTAAATTTTCCAGGAAACAAGAGGATTTTAAAGTGATTATCAAGATATGTAGCTTCATAAATTCTGTAATCATTAATTTCGGGAAATTTTTTGATTTCTCTAATTAATCTTTTCGAAATCATATCATCTATAGCGGTAATGGACCATCTTGTTGGCACTAATCTACGATTATTTTCTTCTCCAAGTAATCCCGCAGAAAATACTCTTATTATTGATGAAAAAGGAACCTTTCCTTTGAGATATAGATGCTCTGAAATTGCTTCTTGGGCTTTTAAATCGGTATCTGAAACGCAATATTCAACTTTTGGATGAATTTTCACATTTTCTGTAATTCTTATCTTTTCAGTTGTCCCTGATGGTCCCATTGGTAACGCATGATTATCCATCATAATTCGGAAATTGAGCTTTTCGATCTTAGTTTCAGTATCTACCGGTCGAGCGGCCATAGATAATTCTTGAGAAGTTTCTAATAACTTTTGAGCCTTTAAAGAAAGATTTTTTTTTTCCTTTATGTTTTGCTCTCCTATTTTGGCGTTTATTTTAAAATTACTTCGTACTAAACTACTCCTATATTTAATTATTTCCTCTATTTGCTTACCAAACCATAATTCTGGAGCATCTAAAACATAATAATCATCAATTTTTTTATAGGTTTCAAATTCTTTAAAAGGGATAAGTGGTCCAACAGCCACATTAGGATAATTATACCTTCCAACAAAGAAACCCGGTGGACTTGCTCCGAAAATTTCAATGTTTCTTAATGATTTACCAATCTCAAATGGAACCATAGATTTTAGAATGGATTTTTTTAATAAGATTGGACAAGTTTTTTTTCCACATAACAGTCTTGCTCCTTTACATCGCAAACAAATATTTTTTTCTGTCGGAGGGCGTACCACTTTATTCGCTCATTTAATAAATTTTTTTCAAATTAAACTTCGTTCCTTATGATATAAATAGTAATGGAGTTTAAATTTTTAATAATTATATTAAAAAAGTAATAATTCATTAGAAAATTCTTTTTATTCTAATTACGCTTTTATGTTTGAGATAACAATTCGATTAGTGCTCTTGGGATTTCCTTGTAATCTGATACGGCAAAAAATTTACCTCTTCCAGCTTTGGCTATATCTCGACATGTATCAATCCCTCTATCGGCATCATTTTCAGCTGGCATTCCAATAACGTGCAACTTTGGATATTTCTTTGCTAGATTTATAGGGTCATCACCCCGATTATAATTTCCATCAGTAATCAAAATACCGAATTGATCCTTCACATTTTCCCTGATTTTATTCAATTCTTTTAAACCTTTTTCAAGTCCAATATGTATATTTGTAAATCCCACGGCTTCGGAGTCTAAAATTTCATCAATTAAACTTGAGATTGACTTTTTTCTATTTTCAATTTTCTTTAAGACCATTGCAGTGGAGTTAAATAAAACAATACTATAATCTTCTTTTTCCATATTATAAGCCAAGACTGATGTAGTTAAAGCAGCATTTAAAAGAGTTTTACCGTACATGCTTCCGCTGGTATCAAGAATCAGAATTACTTTTCTTTTTTGTCGTCTCCTTTTAATCCCATAGATATCTTTATAGCTGAGACTTTTTTCATAAATTTTAAGTGGGTTGTGTTGAATTGTTTCATCTAAATTAAACTCAGGCATTCCAATATGATAATATGGAACTGTTTTTTTCTTAATCCCTTTAAGTCCTCTGCTAGTTATTTTTAAAGAGGTTCTTAGGATGCTTTGACGAGCCAATCTTCTAAAAATATTCTTGTATTTTGTTGAGATTGGCCTTCTTATAAAGAAATAAACCTCTGGCATTATTTCGGGTGATTCTTCGGCTTTTTCAGAAAAAAATCTCACACCTTCTTCACAATCAAGAGCATCTGTTGCGGCGTAAATATTTGCTTTCAGCATACCCATTATGGCTTCAATATTTTTATATTGAATAGCCAAATAAGTTAGTTCTTTTATTTGTTTATAATCTAAAGAGCCAGCCAAATACTTATAATAGTCTGGTTTTTTCTTTTGCTTTCTGATTATTTCTAATCTTAATATTTCTTTATCAGGGAGTTGCTCAGTTAGCCTCACATTTAACCGCTTTTTCTCAATCTCTTCGGACTCTTCCGATGAGAAATCATCGATTATTGAAAATCTGCTTTATTTAATACAGCTATTACAATGTCAGCAATAAGTTCTTTTTTAGATTTATTTACTCCATCTTCAAGCTCTATTTTATTATAGAGGGCCATTACAGCAGCTTCAACCCAATTTTTTGTACTATTGGTGCTATCATATTGAGTCATTAAGGCGGCTAAATCGATTGCACCTCTAATGGAGCTTCCCCTTCTTATAGAACTATTATTTCTGGTAATTTGAATTATTTCTTGAGCAATTTTAGGAATTTTTTCATCTTGGCTATCAAAATTTACTTCCTGCTTGATAATTTCTATTTCTTCTTCGGGTTTTTGATAATCAAGTTTGATCCAAATAAACCTATCTTTAAGCGCCTCTCCTAAAACGGTTACCCCTACGTGAGCAGAAGGATTTAAAGTGGCAATCACGAAAAATTTTTCATTAGCTCGAATTGTTTTCAATTTAGGAATTTCTAAGATTTTTTCATCTAAAGCTGTAAGTAATATATTTTGAGTACTTTCGGGCATTCGGTTAATTTCATTTATGAAAAGACAGCCCCCATTTATCATAGCAGAAGAAAGCGGACCGTAGACATAAGCTTCTTCAATATATCCCTTAGTAATTACCAACGGAGGATCAAAATATCCTATCAAATTGTGGGTTAATGTCTCTTCTGCACAATCGATACGATAAAATTTAGAATCTAAATAAGAGGAAACAGCACTGGCAAGAGTGGTTTTTCCTACCCCTACTTCCCCCTCAATTAAAATATTTTTTCCTACTGAATGGGCCAATATGATCTTTTTTAATTCCTCCGTTCTACCAATAATTTTATAAGTATCCTGTATCTCTTGAATAATCCCGATTTTATCAACCATAGTGTATGAAATAATTCATTTCTAAAAATTTTTTAGATTATAAGTTATGAATTTAATTTTAAATTTTTAAAGAATTATAATTTCTATTACCATCCCGAAGCTGATCCATAGGGAACATTAACCATGAAAACTTCAATTTCTCGAATTTTACCACTAATGATTTTAAAACATTCTGCCACCACTATAGTTCGTGGATTTTTCAATGAACCAAGCGACTCGGATCCAACATCTCCAGGGCAATCTAATAAAAATATCCCCCAAACTAAACCCCGCTCCTCATCTAAAATCATAAATCGACGATCTCTAACTTTAGTAATATAAGTAAACTTGGAAATTTGACTATAGCAATCATATTTTGTAAATTCAGACCTAGGATTATTTGTAGTTTGAAAACCATTTTCTCTGCGATTACAATCTGGATGAAATGGGATGTTAGTACCATCATTCTGCTCTATCCCATCAAAATAACTGTTTGCAATTAGGATCATCTCCTCTCTGGAGGACCGTTCCGAGCTTTCAAGTATTTCATCAAAAATTGGTTTAGGTATCTTCAATGCTTTTGGATAAAAAACACTAGCTTCTCCGTTTCGAGTTACTATCGTTTCCACATCTGCAATCTCATGACCTATTATCTTGAGTCTAACCATCAAAATTGCAGGCACTCCTCCCTCATCAATTACACAAAATACCGCTACTTGCCCCATTAATGGATCAACAAAATACTGCCTATAACTAATAGAGGAGACTGTTTGCCAGACTCCTTGCCCCATTTCCAATATCTTGCCGTTTTCAGTAAATTTTACATTACCAGTGGTTTTTAGAGCCCTTATATCCTTCTTAAGCATTGAGTCTAAATAATGATCCATGATCGCAAATAAATGAGTTCGTTGATGATTCTTTAAGGAAATCAATCTATTCTCATTTTCCATATATTTACCACCTTAATATAGTATTGTAATTTTTAATTTATTTTTAAAAATGAGAAAAAATTAAAAAATCTATATTTTACTTGATATTCTTTTTTCAAAAGTTTTGATAATTTAATTAGAATCTTAGCACCTTTTCTTTAGATATTTATCTATACTTTTTTATCCAATGATATAACTCATGGTATTAAGCCGTATAGATAATTAGATTTTTATTCCTTTTTAATATTCACAGGTTTTAGCATTCTAAATGGTTTCATATAAGATTATTCCTCATTTATAAGTTAGAATATAACAGATTTTTCTAAATTAGAGATCTCTATACTTATTTATTAGAAAAAAGAGAGAAAATTTACAAAATAATAACAAATCGAATTTAATAATTTCATCCATGTTATCATGCCATACCAATAGCTATTCATACACGATTTTTAATATATATTTAAATACAAGTAATTATACTATTGTATTTAGCAATTTTATTAGTGATTAAAAATGAATTTAAGTCCAGATTATATAGCATACGAAACGATAGGTATTATATATGTTGCATTCATGATTATTATGGGAATAAAAACAGCAATTAGATATTCAGAACTAAAAGATAAAATCTTTTTATATGCAGGTTGGAGTTTCATTGGGTTAGGACTTCCTTGGGTGGGTGAGGCAATAAATTTCGCAGGCGCGCTTCTTTTTGGCCAAGTTCTTTCTATAGAAATGTGGTTAGTATTTACTCTGGTCAATATTCCTGTATCGCATATTATATTTATAGTGTTTGTTATGAGGTTATTGGATTTAAATCCAAAAACAAAAAAAGTGATAACAAGCATATATATAATTTTTTGGGTGAGTATCGAGATTTTATTCTTAATAGTAATATTTACTAATCCAGCTCTTTTGGCATCATATGTAAACGAATACCAATTAGCTTGGACACCTTTAGGCGGACTTATACTTGTAACATCCACAATATTAGTTGTAATTTTTTATTCGCTCATAGGAGTCCATTACTGGAAATCAGAGGATAAAAAACTTCACACACAGGGTAAATTAATTGTCATAAGCGCACTTATATTTACATTCTCAGCCAGTTTAGAGGTGGTGTTTACGCCAATCACCATTTTTATTATTATATCAAGAGTCTTAGGAATAATTTTTGCTACTCTCTTTTACGCGGGATTTATCATGCCAAAATGGGCCGAGAGGATTTTTTTAAACAAGTAAGAATAAAAAATTTTAAATTTTCCATCTTAAATATTTCTTTTTTTTTCTATTAAATTACTTCTCATTATTTAAGAGCAGAGATGAATGAATCCCTATACGAAGGAGCAGCAACTCCGAAATAGTTTTTAACAATATCAATTAAAAAATCTAAATATTCTCTATTTACTTTAATATTATATTTTTCTTCTAATTTTGTACTAATTTTTAAAATATTTACTGTTTCATTTCTTTCTTTAAAATCATTAATAAAATTAACTATACTTTTTGCATAATCATATGCTCTTTGAATATCATTTCTAAGGATAATGTAACTATATCCCGAATCTTCTTCAGCCAAAAATCTCCTAATTAATTGTTTTTCAATATACAATTTTTTAGGATTTATCAGATTCTTTACATTCCTTATAATAGCCAAATGATCAAAGACCATCGAATATTTATAACTATTTTTATTATTTTTAAAGTTTTCTTCTGTGATTATTATAATATTAGTTTTGAAACTAGTTTGAGTAATATATTTAAAAAAGTTAAAGATATGAGAATGCATAAATGATTGGTCTTCAATTATTACTATTTTTTGTTTTAAAAATATCGCACTAAGAATATAAGTAAGGAGAGGAGCAGTTATATTTAGTCTAATTAAATCAATATCAAGAACATCTCTCGTAGGGAGGCTCCCAATTTTATTTATTTCCTCTTCAGTTATTTTAGGGAGCTCAACATTAAAATCAGATATGAAATAATCACGTATAGTTAAATTTTTATCGATATATACAATAAACGTATGTGAACAAACAATATCTTTTGCAACATTGACAGCTAATAATCCACGTAAAGAATTCTTAAGCATATCAGTCGAAATATTAATAGATCCTACTTTTGAGCATGATGGACATTTTATTCGAATTGGTACCATATTAAATCATTCTATTTTTTAATTTTTCATATAAATTAATTAAATAATACAAATTTAGCAAATAACATTTATTCCATTTTAAAAAAATAATTTTCAGATTAGTATCAACTCCATAAAATAAAAATATTCACTTTGTATAAATAATTGTCAATTAATGAATCTATAAAGTTAATGATAAAACTTTATTGAAATTAGTATTAATGGTAATTCTCAACCTAAGGCAAATTTAGTTAATAGAAAATATCCTGTTTATTCTTAAAAATAATCTAAATTATAATATATAAATTTTTTTATTGAGATTTTCGAATTAAATAAGTTTTAGATTAATAACTTTTAAACTCTAAAAGAAGAATTCAGTCAATTTGATTTTCAAATTCTTTTTAAATTCTTCAAATAAACTTAAAAGTAATCTTTTAGGAATAAAATTGATTTTATATTTATTTTTTAGATTTAAAGTTTTCTTTCTTTACTCTTTATAACTGGTTTTAAAACTCCAATTGCCCATGCAGTTAATTCATTCATAGATGGATGAATGATCATTGAGTTTTCAATGGGACTAAGGGTGCCTCCTTCTGGACAGGCTCTAATATGTTTTGGAATAATTCCCAAATTAAGATCCTCTTCTGAATCTATACATGTAAAACCAGCATTCATAAGATATACAAATTGTTGTACTAACATTGCTGCAAAAGGTCCAATGATATGGGCTCCTAAAATTTTATGGGATTTATCAGCAATTAATTTAACAAATCCATCATCTTCTGCTTTTTCCTCATATCCCATGGCATAACCTTTTGCAATTTCGGAATAATGATGAATTCCGGTATAAATCTCTAATCCTTTTTCAACTGCTTCTGCTTCTGTCATGCCTACATGCCCGATCTGAGGATGCGTAAAAATGGCCCAAGGAACGCTTGAATAATCAACGATGTGTTTTTCTTCACTAAAAATATTCTTCTTTAATATTTTTAGTTCATAGTTAGCTTTATGTCGAAATTGATATCGCCCGTTTGCATCTCCTACACACCAGATGTTTTCCTTAGTTGTTTCCAAAAATTCATTGGTGACAATCCATCCTCTTTTATCTATTTTCACACCTGTATTTTCTAATTTTAAAGTATCTGCATTAGATCGACGTCCTGTAGCGACCAAAATTTCTTGACCTTTAACCTCCTGTTCTTCTCTAGTGTGCATATTTTTTACAGTTAAAACTTTTAAACTATCTTCTTTATGGACTTTAACCGCTCTATTATTGACTAAGACATTTAAGTATTTTTTCATATTTTTTTCTAGAAATTCACTAATTTCGGGCTCCTCGGTTGAAACTAAACGGGGAAGCATTTCAACAATAGTAACATCTGTTCCATATGCGGAAAATATATGCGCGAATTCAGCAGCAATCACACCTCCACCGATAATAATTAAACTTTCCCATGGCTTTTCTGGGAATTTTTCACCAAAAAAACTCTCGCTTGTAATGTATCCTGCCTCCTCCAAACCTTCAATTGGAGGTATAAATGAACGAGCACCTGTTGCGATAACAAATTTATCACCTTTGAAAGTTCCAAAGTTGTTGCCATCTTTATCTTTTACCGTCATCTCATAATCACCCGTGAATTCTCCATAACCTCTATAGACCGTTAGATGTTTTCTTCTTGATAATCCCTTCTCGATTCCCTCATTTAAGTTTATTTTATTCCATGTTCTTTTTGCAATAAGATCCCAGTCAATCTTTTCGATTTTAACTGAAATTCCTACTTTTTTTGCGCGTTGAGCTTCCCTAATTAAATCTGCTGGATAAACTAATATTTTTGAGGGAATGCAACCTCGATTTAAGCAAGTACCGCCAAATTTATCAGGTTCTACTAGTGCGCACTTTAGCCCTAAATTAAGCCCCATGGTTAAAACACTTAACGCTGAACCACCACCTACTACTACTAAATCATAAGTTTCCATAATATTACTATGATTTATTCTGATTTTTAATGATTACCTTAATGAAATAAAATTTAGTTTATGGTTTCAATTATTAAAACAGCATAAGTGTCGGAATTCTTTATCTTATGATAAAATTGCACTCTACTATTTATATGTTAGATTCGATTATAAACTCTTTTTCATTGGTTATAAACTATAAATAGTAGAATAATTTGACTTTTGAGAATTATATTAACTATACCTTTGTTTTAATACATTATTGTGGAAAGGATTTTAAGTATGTCCTTTTTCTTTTTAATTATGACAGCCATAAGCGCAAGAAATGTTTTAAAAGGTAAAGTTAAAAAAGTTATTCATGGTGCTGTAAACTCTGAAATTATTGTGGAGCTACCTGGTGGAATTGAAATTGTTTCTATCATAACAAAATCTTCGGCAGAAAGATTAGGTCTTAAACAGGGAAAAGAAGTAGCTGCTGTAATAAAAGCTTCAAATGTAATGATAATGACGGATTAATAACTCTTTCCTTAAATAATCCCACCTAGTAAACTATAAAAGTAATATAATTTAGAGATATAAAGTAAGTCATTTAGGAAATAATTTCATTAAGACCTTTTCTCCCTTTTTCAAACCTTCTTGGAAAGGGGGAATTTCTATAATTCCATGCGATTCTGTCAAGGAACTTATAATCCCAGATCCTTTTAGTCTGGTTGGAATAGCTATAAAGTTATTATCATTTTTTTCCAGTTTGGCCCTTAGATAATTAATATAACCCATCGTCGAAACTGGTACATCCTTACTAATGGTCGCAATTATTTCTATTCTTGGATCTTCATTAATGCTTCCCATCAATTTTCGAATTGTGGGACCTGCAACTGTTAAAAATCCAATATATGCTGCTACAGGAGTACCAGGTAAACAAAAAACGATAGAATTTTTATATTTTCCAATTAATATTGGCGAACCAGGTCTCATCGCTATACCATGAACAATTATCTCTCCATTTTTATGTATAATTTCAGGTAAAAAATCTTTTGTTCCAACGGAGGTTCCTCCCGTGAATATTATGATTTGAGAATCTTTTTCCGCTTCATTTAAAGCCTCTTCAATTTTTCCTTTATTGTCTTTTAAGGTTAATTCTCTTATCACTTTGCCTCCATACAATTTCACCAAATTTGAGATCATTGGAGTATTTGAGTTATATATTTTATTAGGCTCAAGAGGGCTTCCAACTTCAATTAATTCATCTCCAGTAGCAAAAATACTTACTTTTGATTTTTCTCTAACTTTTACTTTATCAAAGCCTAATGAACTAAGTAGAGCAATATGTTCTGGTTTTAATTGGATCCCTTTTTTGAGAACTTTTATCCCTTTTTTTATGTCTTCCCCTTTTTTAGCTATATTTTTCCCGGGGACGACTGAAACGAATAATGAAATTATCTCCTTTTCAATTTCTGTATCTTCTATTTTTATTACGGCATCAGCACCATTAGGAATTGTTGCACCCGTTGATATTCTAATAGCTTCACCTTTACTAAGTTGTATTTCA
Source organism: Promethearchaeota archaeon (assembly GCA_048941265.1). Lineage (GTDB taxonomy): Archaea > Asgardarchaeota > Lokiarchaeia > Sigyniarchaeales > SOKP01 > LW40-45. Next base: position 28,812 of record JBHLNT010000014.1, on the reverse strand, counting down.
GAATATTCGCCAATATCGATTTGGCCTTTCAATTTTATGTTCTTTGGCATTTTTGGAGATGCACCAAATGAATCTTCTGCTTTTATGGCATAGCCATCCATGGCAGAGCGATCAAAAGGGGGAATATCAAGTTTGCTTACGATATCAACAGCTAAAATGTTATTGAGAGATGAACCTACATCAATTTCCATAACGCTATTCAAGTTTATTAAAGGCTCTATTTTTTTTATCGAGTCTTCTAATGAATTTAATTTTGAAAATCCAACTTTTCTTAATCTATCCATAATATCACTCTTTTTTATTTATTAGATAAATAATATGACCCAATTCAGGTAAAATTAATTTATTTAAGGCTAATTTAACTGCATTAGGAGAACCAGGAAGCAAAAAAATCGCCTTATCTTTCATTATCCCAGCAATAGCTCTTGATAACATTGCTGAAGAACCAATTTCTTCATAGGATAAAAATCTAAAAAGTTCTCCAAAACCAGATAATTCTTTTTCTAAAAGTGGTTTAATCGTTTCATATGTTATATCTTTTTTTGATAATCCTGTACCACCGCTAAATATTAGAGCATGAAGTGAAGTATCATCAATTGATTTCTTTAAAGTTTCTTTTATTTGAAATTCAGAGTCCGCAATTATTTCTGAATATAGTAAGGAAATATTTTCATAATTTTCTAAAATCTCTTTTGCTAATGGAATTGTTTTGTCTGAAGTTTGTTTATTTTCCTTTAATTCATTAAAGCGACTGGAACTAACGATAATAATCGCAATAGTAAGGTGTTTTGGAGCATGTTTTTTATGTTCTTCATGAACTTTCATACGATTTCACATCTTTTATAGGATTTTGTCAAATTTTATATTTTAAAAAAAATAAACCCTTTTTTTATCTCCTTTTTCTACTATAGCTTCTAACTCTTCTATTTCAATATAACCATCCGCATAAAACATGGTACTTATTGCCTCTGAACCTGTTTGAACTGGTAAAATTTTTTTAACGCCCTCGAACTCTTTAATTTTTACAGTTTTAAATTCATGTCTTCCAACTGTACTATAAATTCGCTCTGCTACTTCATATTCCTTAGAATTCTTTTCTTTTAAAGATAACCCTGACATCCTTCTCAAAAAATCTTCAATAAAAACGTAATAGCAACTGAGAGCAGAAGTTGGATAACCAGGTAGAATAAAGATTATTTTATTTTTTATTTTACAAAATATTATTGGTTTTCCCGGTTTCATTCTAACGCCATGCACTAGAATTTCAATATCCTTATACTCCTCTAACATTTTTGGGCCTAAATCACCTTCTCCCTTTGATGTACCACCAGTCAATATAATAATATCGCTGTTTTTTAGAGCAAGATCAAATGTTTCTTTTAATATTTCAAGCTTATCTTCAATAATCCCTAAAAATTTTACTTCTGCTCCGGTATTTTCAATTGCTTTTTTTAAAACACTCGAATTGACATCATAGATTTTACCTATCTCTAATTCTTTTATATTAAGAGAAACAAGTTCGTCCCCCGTACTCATAAGACTCACTATAGGTTTTTTATAAACTTTCACTTGTTCTATCCCACATGAAGCTAATACTCCTATAGTAGGTAAATCGATTAAAGAATTTTTAGATACAATTATTTGACCTTTTTTTATATCATGACCGATATTAACAATATGAGTTCCTGGAGTTATTGCTTTTGAAATATAGATTTCATTGTCTTTTTTTTCAGTAAATTCAATCATTACTACACCATTTGCTCCATCAGGAATAGCAGCTCCCGTTGCTACATATAAACATTGTCCACTTTTCAATTTTTTTTGAGGTTTTTCTCCAGCTCTTATTGTTTCAATCAATTTGAGAGGAATAATATTATCTTCTTCAGCTTTAAAGGTATCTTCCGCAATAACAGCATATCCATCCATTCTTGATTTTCTAAAATGAGGTACATCAATGTTGCTTACAACATCCTCCGATAAAACTCGATTGAATGTTTGGTCAAGTATAATTGTTTCTACTTCTAAATTGATTTTTGGAATAGAATCCAAAATATTTTTTAAATCTTCAACCCTAATCGTTTTTAGAAATTTTTTATCAGTCATAATGCAATATCTAGCTTTTTTATAATCTTGTTTTCTAATTCAAATAGCTTGATTTGATTTTTATACCCACTCTGAACTCCCATTTGAAAAATCTTCTTTCATCCAAACGGGTAATTCTTTTTTATATCTTTCCACAGCTTCCATAAGAGCCCTAAATCCCTCTTGTCTATGGGAGCTGGCAACAATCACATATACTAAATCATCTGATATTTCAAAAGTTCCTTTTAAATGAATAATTTTCAGATCCACCAATTTATATTTACTTTTTATATCTTCACAAATTTCAAGGATGGTTCCGTTACCTAACTCATCATAAGCATCTATTTTTAATTTTTTAATGGGTTTACCGTTTTTAGAGGTATTCCTTACTATTCCCGTAAATGTAAGAATTGAACCAGATACTTTAATTAATGGATGCTTTTTAATTGAATTGTAAATATCTTCGAAAGTTAGACTTCCTTTTTCATAGATTCCCGATTTTATTTCACTTATACTCTTATTACTCATCTACAACTATCCTCCTGATACAGGTTGGATAAATCCTATTTTATCTCCCTTAGCTAATTCAATTGATAGTAGATCCTTATTCTGAATTATTTTATGATTAATTGCTATCGAAATAGAACGTTTAAGAGATAGACTATCATCATCCCATAGGATTTTTCCTAAAGGTTGATATTTCCTAATTAACCAATGGACTATATCTCCTATTTGGATTTTATCAAAATCTAAAAATTCTTTATCTTTTTGGGTAATATCCTTTATAGCAGCAAAATATAAAATTTCTACCATTTTTCATTTTTTTCTCTTTATTTTCTTTAGAAATAAGGTTCTCTTGAATTAACTACTTTTCTAATAATTGATTCGTATTCTGATAAAGAAGTATGATTTTGTAAATCAGTTTTTAAATTTCTACCCAAATTTGCACGATATAAACAGCCAAAAAGATTACCATCACATCCTACCCTTAACTTAGTACATCCCATACAAAATTCATGACTTGGAGTAATTGTCTCAATAACTGCATTATCAGGGAGGAAATAGACTTTTCGATTTTGCATTTCACCTCTCGTAATAATATTGGTCGCTTTCGAGTTTAAATCTTCCATTATCGGGTTGATATCATAATGATATTTTTTATAAAATTCTTCTTGTTCTCCAATAGCATTGGATGCTTTATGTAATTCGATTAATTGCAATATAAATCCTTTTTCAGAGCAAATTTTAACGAAATCCTTAAATTCATTATCATTTAATCCTTTTAAAATTACATAATTTAATTTTATAGGATAAATACCTACAGCTTTAGCTTTATTTAAACCCATTAATATTTTATTTAAACAATTCGAACCTGTAATTTTATTATAAATTTCTGGTTTTAATGAGCATAATGATACATTAATTCTATTTAATCCTGCTTTAAATAACTGCTCAGCTTTTTCATATAAATAAAACCCATTAGTAGTAATTGAAATATCATTATATAGGTTAAGATGATGAATATTTTCGATGATCTGAACAATATTATTTCGGCATAACGGTTCGCCACCAGTTATTTTGATTCTCGTAACTCTTAAAATTTCAGCTAATATCTTTGCTAATTTAGTAATCTCATCCAGAGTAAGTATATTTGTACTTGGATTTATGCCTTCTCTATCGCAATAAATACAATTATAATTACATTCAGAAGTAACTGAAAGCCTAATATGTTTAATTTCTCTATTACACTTATCTAACATTACTAATCGCTTAATTCGTTCTTTATTTTCTCTTCTACTTTTATATCTGTTATAAAAGTATATGGATATTGTCCCATTTCATCTTTTTCATACATTTTTACTACATCCCAAATATTTAAAAGAGCGGCACTAACTCCTGTCAATGCTTCCATTTCCACTCCTGTCTGTGCATAACTCTTTACTGTACATATAATTTTTAAAGTATTTTTATCTTCATATTTAAATTCTATGTCTATATGGTTTATAGGGATAGGATGGCAAAATGGAATCAAGTCGGGAACCTTCTTAATAGCATTAATGGCAGACATTCTTGCTATAGTAAATATATCTCCTTTTTGAATCTCATTGTTTTTAATACGATTGATTGTATCATTTCTTAAAATAATTTTTCCTGAAGCTTTAGCAACTCTCTTGATTCTATCTTTTTCAGAAATATCAATCATTTCTTTTTACTAAGTAATCTTCGATTAGTAAATCAATACATATCGTTAAATAAGAAAAATGACAGAAAATTAAAAAATTTGTTATGATATTTTATTTGTCTTATTACTAATTTTATTTTGAATAAAAAGAATCAATGATGAACTCTTCACCTATTTCAATTCAATTATGTTATCTGTATCTGATGAGATTTTTCATTGACCCTGCTCATTAAAACACTCATCATGTTAACAATTTCCATTATTAATTAAATTTGATGAAGATAAATAAATATTAAGCATGCTATAAAACGTATAAATCTAATTGTTAAACTATTATCCATATCATAACCCCTTTTGTTCAAACTTTTTCAATTTCATTAATTTTTATGTATAAATTTGAAACTTGTTGTAATATGTATTATATAATGACGGAAATTGAGGGAAAGGAGTTAAATTAAAAATATATAACATAGTAAATGTAAATAAAATTCCACAAAAAACCATAAAAACAATATCTTTAATTTTAAATTGAATTTTTACTAAGTTTGTTCGATCTTTATATATTCCAAAGCACCTATTCTCCATAGATATAGAAGTGGTATACCCTTTCCTTAATATAGATACTAAAGTAGCAATTAAACGCTCAAAAATTAAATTATATGCCAATTTAATAGAGTTCACCTTCTCAAATCCAAAGCCACGAGCCCTCTGAGCTAAAGAGATAGTTTTAGCTTCTTGTTCTATTAAAGGGATATATCTTATTCCCACCATAAAAGCATAGCAATACCTATAAGGTATTTTTAATCGTATTAATGAATATACAAAATCTCTCATATGTGTTGTGTAAGTATAAATAATTGTAGAACTATACAGGATCAATACGATAAAAAATGCTTTAAATGCATAATAGACAGCCAATCTCCTTATAGGTAAGAATTTGAGATTAAATAAATAAAATAAAATGATTTCTTGCTCGCTTGGAATAGCATTGAAAAAAATATTTAAAATAACACTTGTAATAAGAATCATAAAAATAAATCTTAATTTTAGGAGCAAAATCTTCAATGAAATCCTATTAATTAATGCTAATGTGAATATAAATAGAAAAATTATGGAAAAGAATAATAAACTAGTTACAAATAAAATAGCAATCGTTAATAAAAGCAAAAAAAATAATTTCGAAATTGGATTTAATTTATGCATGAAAGAATTACCAGGAACATACGCAAATAATAATCGTTTATTATCTAAGACTTTATTTTTTGATGCCAATTCTTATGAAACACCGCTAATTTTTTCTTTGATTTTGTTTAAACAAATAATTGGTCCTAAAGTCTTATGTCTTTTAAAATAATTACCATTCGAATCATAATCTCTAAGAGTACCGTTTTTATTTAATTCAATAATTTTTCTTGTATATTTTAGAAGTAAATGATAATCATGAGAAGAAATGATTATTGTTTTACCTCTTTTATTTTCAATATATAATGTTTCAATTAATGAATCAATTGTTCTTTGATCTTGTCCTATAAAAGGTTCATCTAATAGAATTATGTCTGGATCATAAACAAAAATGGAGCTTAAGTTTAATCTTCTTTTTTGACCCCAACTTAAATTATATGGATTTTTATCCGGGTCTTCATTACCTATTAAATCGATTAATTTTGAAAGATACTTTTCGCTAATCTCATTTAAAATTCCGAAGTTGTTGGGACCATAAAGAATTTCTTCTTTAATTGTTGGTTTAAAAATCATATTTTCAGGATTTTGGAAAATAAATCCTATTTTTCTAGCATAGTCATAGGGATTTAAATTGCTTAGATCTTTATTTCGAAATAAAATTTGCCCGGATGTAGGTTCATATAAATATGCCAGAAGATAAAGTAAAGTCGTTTTACCCGAACCATTAGGACCGATTAATCCAATGAAATCTCCCTCCGTTATTTGAAGTGAAAGATTATTAATAGCTTTAATTCCGGAGTTAGGATATTCAAAACTTAAATTTTTTACTTCTAAAATAATATTATTGGAATTCTCTCTTTTCGAATTTTTGGATTTAGATGTTAAATTTATTAAATTTAATTTATCTTGTTGAGATTCGATATAGAGGTCATAAAATTCAATCTTTTCCTCATACTTATCAAATTTATCAAAACCTTTTGGTTGAATCTCATTATTTACAACAATTTTCTCCAATTTTTTTAAAGAATTTAAATCTAACTTATCAATAAAGTTTAATAAATGTTGAAAATTGATTTGACTTTCAACTTTCTTGGTAAATTCAGGATAATTTTTATTAAATTCATTAAATATATTTGTTATCCAGGGAACTCGAACATTACAAGTTTTTAATGTATCAAAATTATTCTTTAAAATATCAGATATATCTCCTTGTAGTTTTATCGTCCCATTCTCATCCAAAACCACTATTTTATTAGCAAAATCTATTACTCGAGATAATCTATGTTCAATTATTATTAATGTTAAGCTATAATCAAAGGATTTAACTAATTTTTTAAGTCTGTCCAGTAATAAACTTTCAGAATTTTGGTCCAAAAAGGCGATTGGTTCATCTAATATTAAAATCTTTGGATCCATAACTAAAAATGAAGATAAAATTACTAGCTGTTTTTGGCCTCCACTCAATTGATCAACTTCTCTGTCTAATAAAGAGTTAATTTTCATAAATCGAGTAATATCTTCAACTTTTTCTTCGATTTCTCTCTTAGGATATTTTAAATTCTCGAGACCAAAAGCAATTTCATCTCGGACAGTAAATGTAATTAATTGTTCCAAAGGATTTTGTTTCACTAATCCAACTAATTTACTTAATTCCATAAACCTATAATCCCATATGCTTTTTCCAAAAATTTTAACATCTCCTTTCATAAGACCTTTTAATCTCCAAGGAATAATCCCATTCATAGCATAGGATATAGTTGATTTGCCACTACCACTTGGTCCCGCTAATATTAAAATATCACCCTCATTTAGTTTAAAATTAATATTCGAGACCGCAGGTTTTTGATTTTTATCTGTTCCATAAATAAAAGAAAAATCTTTAAAAAAAAGTGCGAGGTTATTTTCAGAAATTAAGATCCACCTCGCCATTCAAAACGTGGTAGGAACTCCCGCCTTGATTAAATAGTTTTTTGCTGCCCTTCCTAAAAGCCCTACAATTAAAATACCTGATATAAAGGCAAACATAAATGCAAGCACCCATAATGTCCAATGTAAAGCCCATCTTTGATTTAAAATCCAAAAAAAGGGGGCTTGAAAAAAATTACCAAGACCACCCGCAATTCCCCATCCTAATTTTGTTTCACCTTCACCAATTTTTTCCATTAGAAAGAAACCAATTGCTAAGCATGCTCCTTCCATCAAATTAACGAAAATTATTAATAACCCCCATACATCTCCTAAAAGAAATTCAATGATGCCTTTTGTAAGCATTGTAAACAAAATATTTCTTTTTTTTCGTGATATGCCATAGACAATTGAGGCCCATAATACGTGGTGACCGCTAATGAGCTGTGTTCCTCCGGTCAAAGGATACCATATCTTAATTAAAAGACTAAAAGGTATTAAGCTAGATATAATCCCTCCTAAGACTCCAATTATTGCGCAATAAATTAAATCTAGATTTGTTAATTTTTTTGAGGCTTCTCGTGAGGGGCCAGTTTCTTTATATTCTTGAATATCATCTAATAAATTAGATGATTCCTTTTCTTCTACTGTTTTCTTAACATTTTCCTTATTGTTCATGTTTAAAGACCTTTCTATGTTATTTCAACATATTTTAAATTTTTAACTGCAAATTGAGAATTATAATGATCAGGTTCGAGATCTTGTACTACAGAACGATCCACAATTGATCTTACTGGTCCATCACTAAATAAAGGGTCACCATCTTCCAAATATGCGAGAATAACTTTTACCTCAGAATCCTTAGAATCGATATCGTTGATTGAAATTGGTTCTGGAGAAGAGTACCCATCCTCTCCTATAAATAAAAAACCTTTTGCATCAGAAGCAAGAATATCCTCTGCTATTAAAATACTCCATAGAGTTGCACCTGTATAGGTCTCATTCCATTTGGTTCCATATCTATTCTTAAATTCAAAAGAGCGAGTGATTTGACGGTATTTATCCGATTTCAGATCATCGAGACTTAATTTGAATTCATACTTGACTTTACCTGTGAAAGTTATTACATCTTCATTATCATCTTCTTCTCCAAAGATGATTGAGGCAGTATTTTTTCGAACGTATTCTAAATAATCAATCCCTAATGCTGCAACATTATAAGCAGTTAGCCAAAATGCTACTATTCCAATGATTGTAGCTGCTACTAAAATATTGAAATTTCTTTTTTCCATATTTTAACTCATATCTATACTTTTCTTCTTTTATTTATATAATATATAACTGAAACTAAGAATGAAATAGTTATAATAGTAATAATTATTATTAAAAATTCATAATTTAATTGTGATTCTATAGCTTTTTTATTATTATTTTCATCATTGCTTGGAATTGGTGAATATCCCATATTCAAGGCATATACCCAAGAAATTTTATGATCTTCTTCAAAACCATTGTTAGTAACAGCAACTGTAAATTCATATAGTTTTTTCTCGTTGAATTGGACATCATATTTATCAAAAGTTTCTAATTTTCTTAAGTATTCAAGTGAGTATGAATAATCTGTTCTATAGGTTAATCCAACATAGACATCATCGGATTCAAGTCCACTTGAATACCACCCCGATGATCCATAGCATCTATCTTGGCATTTATAACTTGATTGATTTCCATGGGGATCAAGGGCGTCGTAATACCAACACCAGCTATCTATATCTCCACCTCCCATTGTACTTGTTCCCATGACTCCTGGAAAATAAGCAGAAAAATGAGGAACATTAATATTCCAACAGAGAAATAACCCATCATAAGTTTTATATCCACTAGGTTTTGTAGAACCATCAAACCATTCACAAAATATAAAAAGATATGTTTTATTCATAATAAAAGTCATATTTATTCTAGTAATATCATGTTCAGAGCCATCAGTTATTTGTGCTGTAGGGATACTAATAATGCCAGCAGAATTATTAGGATTTGTCCAGAAATCTTCAGAGGGAATTCCATCAAGAATAATACTTGCATTTTCATCATATGGAATATCTATTATTGTAATGCCATGATAACTTTCACAGTCATTACCATAAGAGGGGTAAGCAATATTATTGGGTAACAAAATAATTGAAATAATAAAGATATTAAAAATTATATTGAAAATTAAAATTACTTTACTTTGCTTTGTCATGAAATTAGATTTTATAAGATTATTTTATAATTTTAATGATTAAAAAAAAAAAAAATTTTTGAAGATTATTAAAATGTGGTTATATATATTCGAGTAACCCATTTTGGATAATTATTACCAGTTTGTCCGGGTATAATTAATTGAAATGGTCCACCACCATATTTCATACGATACCCCTTGTCCCATGGATCCTCAGAGGTCGGTAAAAAAACACCACTAATTCTCGTTACTCCATACTCGCTTAATCTTCGCTCCTTATAGGCCATAACCATAATAAGCGCTGGATCGGTAATCTTTGGTAATTCTGTCTCAGTCGCATTAACTACTCCATACTTTAATGGATAATCAAGTCCATCTCTAACATCTGTGTTATTAAAAGTTAAGCCACATGAATAAGTTAAATTAAGATTTTGAGGACCCCATTCTAGTTTTTCAATTCCATACACTCCATCAACTAAAGTAATTTCAGTGATATTAAAATTAGTTGATAATATATCAATATCTTCACATTGATCCAATAGAGATGACATATTAGTACCCCAATAGGTTCTATTATAATTATATTGTCCATTAGCACTGCTGGGCTCTTTAAAATATCCATACGTCCAACCATCAGGATAATTTGGATCAACAATAGTAGTCCTGTTAATTCTAAAATGTTGTAATACATCATTAACATAAATTTCAATTTCCCATTCAGTTAATGCTCTTATTTCTTGTAAATCATAAACAGTTTGATCAGAATCCCCCTGAACTAAGGCAAAATTATCAAGAAAAGTATCATTTGCCGCAATTGCAATAATTGTGGGATGCCTTCCTCCTGTTCTACTACTTTTATAAACAACATCTTGCATTGTAGTATTAAAATACCCGTTTGTACCTCCACTAGTACCTTTACATGATATATTATCTGCATAATAACAATTAGCAAAACATAAAAGATCCATCAGATCAACACCAGTGTAAACACCTCCAGTGACCTCATCAACTACTGAATTTAATTCCATATATTCCGGTTTATATTCATTTATTCTCTTATAATCTGGTTGATCTTCCTGTTCCCAATAAAGATTTATACCTTGTAAAATATCTGATAAATAAACTCTATTTTCATCGCCTGTTTCATTATAGATTGTAATATAGGAATTAAAATCAAGACCACTAAAATTTAAAGGAATTCCATCTCTGATAGCTTCTTCCGTTATAGTTTTTGTTTGAATCACATAAACAGTTTTTTCCTCTTCCTTGGTTTTTGTTTTTGTAACTGGATTAACATATAAAAATCCAACCCAACCAGCCATCGCAACAACTCCAATTAACAGAATCCCAATAGCTGCGGTTTTTGCATCTACATCCATTTTTTACATCAGCATTATATCTTTTTATAAAATTATTTTAATTCAAATTTTGTTAGTTATTTCTATATTTAAGATTATAAAAAGGTTATGTATAACGGAACATATCGATCAATATAACTTATAAATTAAACAAAAGCAGATTATTCTATAATTATACTAATCTTTCTATTTCTCATTTCAATATCGCGTAATTGTGTGTAAATCAATTCGAAACCTATAAAATAAGTCATTACATTATCAGGATAGTTTTTAACACTGTCCTCTAAAAAGTCGACTAGGATTTTCTTCAGAATATTAATTTCTTATGGTACGCCATCTGGTCAATATTTATAGTATATTTTTTGATTTGATATAAATAGTATAATTTTTAATCTGACATAAAAATTTTTTTTTTTTCTATTGAAGATTCATTGCTCGAAATAATTTGATATTAACATTCTAGAATCGACTCAATAATCCTTAAAAATTTTTTTCAAAATAGAACTTTTACTAACGGGTCCGAATTCAAGGGATCTCCTCTCTATTACAATGTTTAGATTTTCAATTAACTTTTCTGCAAAATATTGAAATGAAAATTGAAAATCAGTATTTACTCGAAAATATTCTTTCAGAAATAGGTTTATTAGTTCAGTTTTATGTATTGGCTCAAACATTTCAAATAGTCCCGGATCGGTATCTAAAAGGGCACAGCATATCCATGCTAAATCATCGAGATAATTCCCCTCATAGGATTCTTCAAAATCTAACCCATAAATCGTTTCAGTAGTAATGTCCATAATAAAATCTCTTAATCGTGTATCTCCTTTATTTAAGACAATAATGTTTGAGGGATCAGCCTTATTTACTATGTTTTGTCGATGTAATTGAGCAATCCAATCCGCTAATTTATGAATACTAAGAACCAATAAGTCAAGGACACTCGGATTTAGTTCCTCAAGCTTGATTTTGTTGAACAAATTATCATTAATAACATCACATAGATTTATTCCTTTTACTTTTTCGAGTATCAAATACGAGTTTTTATACAGTAAAACCTTCGGAATTGATAGATCCTGTTTTTCTAATCTTTTATAGATGTTATACTCATTAGCGGCATTTTCAGTTCGATATAGTTTCAAAATTGATACTTTTGGAAAATCTTTTGGCTTTTTTTCGAAAACTAGATCAAATACAAAATTTTTTTTGCTCTTGTGCTGATTTAATGAGAAACTATTGCTTTCTCCTAAGTCCAACTCAGGTATTTCTTCTTTTAAATCGTTGATTATCTTATTTTTAATCCTCTCGGTTTCCATTTTAAAAGATGATAACCATTTACTGTTGATAAGAGATGAGAATTATGGATTAATTATCTCTATGATATTTATATTTGATAGCTAAGATAAATTCTTTTATTAATAGATTTAGTAATTAGCTAAGTTTTACTTGTATATATTACTTACCAAAATGCTTTATGGCAAGAAGTTTGATTGGTTTAAAGAGTCTCATGTCCACACCACTTATACTAATATCGTTTGTAAATTCTTTATAGCTTTTATCAAAATCTTCTATTAATAGTTCAAGCTTCCTCCTGATGACCACAGATTTTTCCCTTACTACTAAAGCAAATACTACTTTCTCAGTACTATTCGTTTTTAAAATTAAAATTCTGTCACCATGATCGATTGTTCTTATTTCTTTGTTCCCTCTGACAATTTCCTTTAAAATATTTTTTACTCCAATTATTCCGCCTGCTTTTAAGTCTGATGAAACATTTTTTTCTCCAAACTCATCCTTTTCTTTAACAAAACTATGCTCGTATAATAAAATTCCTGAATTGTGAATGATATACATGTGGATTAAATAATTTTTCCACTCTTGCTCCTTATATGGTAATGTTTCCCTCATATTCAATAAAAAGATTAAGCAAAACATGCAAAACATAAAAATTGTACCAGATATTACATTTTCAGCTAAAATTATGTTTAAAATAAAGAGAGGTATAGAAATACGCAAATATAAACCAAGTAATATCCCAAATCCAATAAGTAAATATGAAAAAGACATTGTTTTTCCATATTTATCTCGCGTCGTTGAGTCACCAATCAACAAGGGTACACACATTATAAGGGCAATGTATGCGCTAAATACTACGGCATAAGGGAAATCTTCAGTTCCAAATTGGAAGGTGTGGATATAATTTGCGAAACCTAAAGCAAGGATAACATAAGATAAAGCCCCAATTCTTCCAAAATAGTCAAATATTACCCCAATTAAAAGAGATGCCATCATAGCAAATAATATTATAATTATAAATATAAGTGCTATATTTCCCCCCATAGTGTGTATTAATAACTCTAAAGATCCCTCTGTTGGTGTAGCTAATCCTGCTGTTAAGCTAAAGAACGAAAAAAACAAATAATATTTAAATAGATCCAAATTAATACGTTCTTTTTCATATATCTTAGCTCTATGGAAGAAAATGTTAATCTTTTTCTCATTATAATGTAAAAACATGATACTGATTATGATAAATCCAATAGGAAAAACAATCATAAAATTAAAAATTAAGGTACTTAATACAATTGCAATTACTAAAAAACTAAGAATAAACAGATATGACCACACTCTTGCGCGTTCTAGTATATTGGTTTTAAAAAGAATAATTTTACCGTTAACCATTAAAGCCACTGTTATTAAAAAAACATTTAGTACAAAGGATAAATTTAAAATCATATATAATTTAAATAAAACAAATGCGAATTGCATAAATGTCGTAATTAGCGAGAAAAGCAAGACATATTTAATAAAGTGTAACGGATTTTTTATCCAGTCTACGACAAATATAGAAATAATTAAACCAATTAAAAGCCCAAAAAATATCGCTGCGAATGCAAAATATTCTCTATCAGCCCTTTCGGTACCGATTATCATTAAATTTAAACCAATTTGCCCTAAAAGTAAAAAAATCAAGGAATTTAAAATTAGAAGCATAATGAAAAAATCTCTTCTTGAAATATCTATATCTCTAATAAAAAGCCTTAAGCCGAATGGAATTTTATGTCTAAATAAAGAAGACAAATCATTTTTATCTTCTTTAGTAATTTCAATTTTATCCGAATCATTCACTTTTAAGCACTTACTCGCGACTGATTTGACTAATTATTTAATCAAAATGAACTGCGAAATATAACTTCTTCAGATTATCATTGCTCAAAAATGTAATTTTCGTCATTATGAACATGTTCAGCTGAAATGTTAAATGATTTATTAATTATTAAAACAATAGATATAAACTAACAGTTTATGGTTCCTATGATGAGTGAGAATTATTCTTTAGGAGTTTTTTACGGTAAGGGTTCAGATACCGAAATGTTAACCCAGAAATTTGTAGGCAATTTAATAAATTCGAAAGAGTTTTGTAAGGCTTGCGAGAATCTGGAAATGAATGTGAAATGCGATAAATGCCGAGAACATGTTAAGAGTTTTGCAAGTTCTATATATTTCTATGAAAAAATAGGGGAGAACGCCCCTGAATTTATAGAGGAACCTGAAGAATTTTTTCCTAAAAATCTTCCACCTGTAGATTTCTTATTGGTTATAGGAATTCATCAAGATTTGTTATCTGGACTTCCAGATTATTTAAAAGATAAGGGGATAAAGGCAGTCATAGTTCCAATAGAGGACCCTAAATGGGTTCCGGCGGGTCTACAAACACAGGTTTTGGAAGATTTCGAAAGAAATGGTATACAAGCTGCATTCCCAAAACCATTCTGCTCATTAAGTACAGAACTTAATGAGTATAATAAAATCGGTTTTCATCTCACTAAAGAAAGAGACTACATAAATAAATTCATAAAGTATTTTAAGATTGGAGTACCTATTGTATCGTTTTTATTAAGTAAAGATGGGGAATCAATTGAAGATACTTGCGTGATTCAGACAGCACCCTGTGGATCTACGTATTATGTCGTTCAGCAACTAAAGTCAAAATATTTTAAAAACGGAAAAAGTGGTCAATTGTCTTTAAACGAGAGAATAAGTAAAGCTCATCATGCATACCCTTGTAATGCTTCTATGGACCAAGACTCAATTTTAAAAGACTCAATTCTCCATGTGGGAGGTTATTTAGTTAGAAACGCCATTAGAAAAGAATTAAATCTTGAAGAAGAGGAAGGACAAAAGCTCACTTATGTTATTAAATAACTCTAAATTTTAGGGTACAAAACTAAATACATTACTTACTAATTTATCTACTTGTACTTGATCATTCTCATCAAAACACGAATCACTTGACTTTATTAAAGGAAAAAAGTTATGCTGAAATTGATCGCCAAAACTTTTAAGAGCATCTTTTAAAACTGCAGAAAATCTATTTGCAATAAGTATTCCGCTAAATTCTTCTCTTAAATCAAGAATCATTACAGCATTTAATAATCTGATTTCTTTTAATTCTGATTTGAATCCTAGTGCCGATTCCATTATACTTGAAATAGCAGAAATAGCACCACTTATAAGAATATCATTTATATTCTGTTCTGCTTCGAAATTCTTTGCATAACAATTAATACCTGATTTCTTTAAGATTATAATTCTATAACATTGATAGGGCACTAAATATGCTAATTGAGTATTTTGTAAATATCCTATAGCAAAAATTAATAGTCCAATTGAAGAAATTAATAGAACAAGCGAAGGAATGAAAATAATCTCAACGAGTGCCAACGCTACAATAGCTCCAGGAATTCCAATTAGAGAACCAGTGAATATTAATTTTGTTTGAAATCTTTGTTTTTTAATTTTACTTTTTCGCACCATTTGATAACAAGCATTAATGAATAGGATTCCCACAGGCAAAATAAAAGCAAACTGAATTATTATAAAAAAGAGAAATGCTTTTCCATAAAAACCAAAATTTTTATAGAAAATCATTTCGTAAAAAATATTTTCACCTGTTATTAATAACATAAGAATTATCCCAAGTAAAAAACTAAAATATATGGCTAATTTTAAATTAATGGAACCAGTTCTTACTAAATTTGAAAATAGGAAAAGACTAAAGAATCCGATATAAGAAAAGATAACTCCGATAGAATAAAACATTACTGCTAACCTTTGATTTGGCATAAATGGATAATATGTAGAACAAACTGCCCAAATTAGGATATTTATAAAAAATAAATTAAAAATTAATGTCGCAAGAATTTTATCTTTTCGATATTTTGAAAATACTGTAACCGATAATACCATGAGAATTACAATTGCTATATTCCCAATTATCAAATGAATAATAGAAAAAAGTTCCATAGAAAAGAAGAAATTATATCCATTTTTTAATTTTTTCTATTTTATTACTGAAGAAATCCCAAATATAAATAAATTTTCCTAAGGATATTAAGGATATTACTTACATATAGTTATTAATAATACGAAGATATGTTTATTTGATCATGAAACCTCTATTTCACGAAAAAAAAAGATATGTCTAAAAATATCTATAATTTATATCTACTCAAATTAATTTTTTTTAATTTTTTATTTATTTAAGTTGATTTAATGAAGGTAGGTTTACATATTGGTAAATTTGATTGGGAAGTAAATCCAGAAAATATTAGAAATAAGTTAGTTGAGATTATTCAAACTGCTGAGAAGAATAATTTTTTTAGTTTTTGGGTGATGGATCATTTATTCCAGTTGGGTACTCAATATGGGACCATTCATGGCCCTATTTATGCTCCAATGCTAGAGGGTTATAGTACTATTGCGTTCTTAGCTGCTTTAAGCAATAAGATTAAACTTGGTATACAAGTTACCTGTAATTTTTTTAGAAATCCGGGATTACTAATTAAAATTATTTCAACTATAGATGTACTCTCTGGTGGGAGAACATATTTTGGTATAGGAGCAGGTTGGTTTAAACAAGAAGCGAGAGGATTAGGCATTCAATTTCCTTCATTAAATGAGCGATTTGAACGTTTAGAAGAAACGTTAGCGATAGCAAAGCACATGTGGAAAGGAGAAAGAAAACCCTACAATGGACAATATTATAAACTTAAAAAACCGATTAATCGACCTCAACCCATAAGTAAACCTCACCCTCCAATTCTTATAGGAGGATCAGGTGAAAAAAAGACCTTAAGATTGGTTGCAAAATATGGAGATGCATGTAATATCGTGATTGGAACATCACTTAAAGAAGCAGGAGTCCTATATCGTGAAGATATTAATTGGAATCAATGGATTGAATATACAAAAAAGAAATTAGCTATATTAAAGAATCATTGTAAAGATCTTGAAAGACCTTATCATGAAATAGAAAAAACAATAACCACATATATTAAAATAGCTCCTGATGCTATGGATGTTGAAGATGTTATAAGAATATGTCAGATTTTCGCTAATATTGGAATTCAACATATTATATTTAATATGCCTAATGTACATGAGATAACACCATTAGAAATAATGGGAAAAAAAGTGATTCCTAAGGTTGACAAATTCTAGAGTATTTAAAATGAGTTGGAATTCATTGTAAAAATGATTGTGAAAGAAGTTTATCTTTATAAAAAAAGCGAAACTATCGATTCAATTTAACTCTTAGTTGGTTAATCTCAAATGGAAAGGTTATTCTTTTCTGATTGATTATTCTTTAATAATTTTTATAACAAATAATAATACAGAAGAAAAATCTTTTCGATAAACTTTATGATGCTCTTTAGTTTTATAATTTATTAATAGTAGTTTCTTATGTTCTGTTATATACTTATCATTTAGAAGCCTATGATTTAGAACTAGGTGATAAAAAATTAGCCTCGTTGAATGTTCAAGTCCCTACTGTGAAATTGATGAGGAAGTAGAGGAAGAATCTTTTTTTGAAGAACATTTCTGGTATTTTATAATTACTTCAGCTATATTATTAGGAATCGCTATTTTATTAGACTTTTTTTACCAGTTAATATTGATTGGGCAAATTTTAGCAATTTCTTCTATTTTTTTCTCTAGTTATGGTGTAGTGAAAGAGGCAATTGAAGATATTAAACATAGAAGGATTACAGCAAATATTTTAATGGTAATAGCTGCAATAGCATCCTTTTTTATCTTTCATGGCCAAGAAGGGGCAACTGCAATTTTACTTTATGCGATAGCTGAAAGAATAGAAGAGATTACGACTGAAAAATCAAGGAGTGCTATTAAAGATCTACTAGAATTAGCCCCTGATGATGCATTATTAAAAACTGAGGATGGATATAAAAATGTCCCTTCAAAAGAGATTAGAGTGGGAGAAATAATTGGAATCAAGCCGGGCATGAAAATTCCCTTAGATGGCACAATTGTTAAGGGTAGTTCTTATTTTGATGAGAGCGCTATAACTGGCGAATCAATACCTGTATATAAAAAGATAGGAGATGAAATCTTTGCTGCAAGCTTAAATTCAGATAGTTTTGTAGATATTGAAGTAACAAGAGAGAGCTCAAATACGATTGTAGCTCAAATTGCAGAAAGTGTGAAACAAGCTCAACTAAATAAAAGCAAAAATGAGCGATTTATTGAAAAATTTGCTAGATATTATACACCGATCATTATTTTTGCAGCATTGATAGTTATGATTATCCCACCTCTGTTCTTTGGTCTTAACTTTAATGATTGGTTTTATAGAGGATTAATTCTTTTAGTTGTATCTTGCCCCTGTGCATTAACTCTATCTACTCCATTATCTAATATAGCTTCTTTAACAAAACAAGCTAGAGAGGGAATTTTAGTAAAGGGTAATAGATTTATCGAACAAGTCAATGATATCGAAGTATTTGCCTTCGATAAAACTGGGACTTTAACGGAAGGCAAATTGAAAATATTTGATATTCTTTCTTATAATGGTATTCATAAAGATGAAGTAATGAGCATAGTTGCCAGTTTGGAGGCCCTTTCTGAACATCCTATTGGTAAAGCAATTGTTAATGAAGCTAAAGAAATGGATGTAGCCTTCCAACCTGTAGAAAATTTTGAAATTTTCAAGGGAAAAGGGATAAGGGGTCAAATAAATGGCAATCTTTTTTATGTAGGGAGTAAAAGTTTTATCGAGGAATTAAATTACCAGTTACCGAATGAAGATATTAAAAATATCGAAAGTTCTGGAACAATTCCTATTTTATTAGGTAATAAACAGAAATTATTAGGAATTATCTCAATTAGAGATGTCTTGAGAGTTTCAGCTCCAATTCTGATAAATGGTTTAAAGGAAAGAGGATACGAAACAGTTTTAATATCTGGTGACAATCAGGCTGTATGTGATTCGATTGGAGCTTGTTTAGACATAGATCACACTTACGGTGAGCAATTGCCCGATCAAAAACTCGAAGAAATCAAAAATTTAAAGAAAAAATATAAGGGTGTCGCGATGGTTGGAGATGGAATAAATGATGCTCCAGCTCTAGCATTAGCAGATCTGGGAATTGCGATTGGAGCCTCCGCAACAGATATAACTTTAGAGACTGCAGATGTTATCATTATCAATGATGATTTAAAAAAAATCCTAACTTATATAGATATCTCCAAAAACACAAATAAAAAAATAAAACAAAATATATGGACTTCAATAATAGTTAAAGTGTCCTTTGCTGTGTTAACAGTTATTGGATTAATGACCTTATGGCTAGCAGTGGGGATAGGTGATATGGGAGTTTCTCTACTTGTTCTGCTCAACGGAATGACTATTTTTAGATATAATTTTAAATATAAAGAAGTTTCAACTGAAGAAGTAGAAAATCAGGCAAAAATGTTAGTATGTGAACATTGCAAAACAGAAAAAATTATACCCCAGCATCATGGAAGAGATATGCTTCTTTCTAAAGATAACGATAAACTAATTTGTTGGAGGAAGATGTTAGACAGCGAAGGACTTGAGCCATGCGAAGAAGAATTACCACTTTTTTGTCCCAAGTGTAAAAATCTATTAGAAGTTAAATGAGTTAAGAATTATTGAAAAACAAACTTTATTTAAAGTTAATTAAATCGTTTTATTACTTTTTAGTAATAAAACATGAGTTTTCTTCCGAAAACTTAAATATTAGGAATATATCGAGAAGATTTTAAATCTAAGATAGTTTATTTAACTTATTGTAATGTCTTTATCACTATATCAGGCGGGAATTGCCAAGTCTGGTTAATGGCATTTTCGAGCTTTTTCGAAAGCCGACTTGAGGCGCTGGACTCAGAATCCAGTCACGAAGGTGTTCGGGGGTTCAAATCCCTCTTCCCGCATTATACTTTCCACTATCATTGAATTTTCATATTTTCTAGTTTAATGGAACACAAATTATAATAAATAAAGATGAAAATCTATTTATTAGAGAAATGTATTATATAGGCTTTTATTATGTCAAATGAAAAAAACATACCTGGTATTGATAATCTTCAGAAAATTAAAGAGCAAGCGCCTGCTAAGCATCAAAAATTTAACTTTTTAGTATTTAAATTAAATCTACAATCGGAAGAATTTGACGAACTTAAGTTAACTGATGACGATAAGATCGAACATTTATTAGATCATGATGTTATTTTATTGTTTGTAGATTATATGAATTCTCGTATATGGATATGGGAGGGGAAAAGCACTTCACCCAGAATGAAATTTATTTCCGCTGAAGCTGCCCCTATAATCAGAGATCAGTACGCTATTGATTATAATATTTCTACGATTGATGATGGTGATGAACCAATAGAATTTAAAAATTTCTTAGGAATGGAATTAGAAGTTTAAAAGAGGCTAAATGCTATGGCAATATTAAAATAATAAAGATTATGAGTAATTCCATAGTTAGTAATTATTTCATTACTTGATACTAGAATGTAATCCATTTACTATAAAAATAATAGTAAATAATTAAAACCTTAAAAATATTATATTATTGAAAACTAATAAGAAGCAATAATATGTCCGATGAAGAGAAACAGTCGAAGGATTTAATTAAAAAACTTAAAAAGCTTCGAGTTCCTGAATTAGAGGAAGAAAAGCTTAGAATCTTTCAATTTAATGACCAATTAGCTGAATATGAAGAGTTAGATGTTGAGGAGGATATTCCTTTATACGAATTATTGGATCCGGATGTTATTTTGTTATTTGTAGATCCAAAAAATTATAGAGTATGGATATGGCACGGATCAAACACAACAACAAGAATGAAATTTATTGCTGCTAAAATTGCTCCAAAAATAAGAGATAGGTATGGAATTGCTTATAAAATAACCGCTGTTGATGAGGGTCAAGAAACAAAAGCATTTAAAATAACTTCAGGAATAGAAAAAGAAATAGATTATGACGAAGCCCAAACAGGGCCCGCTTATGAGGGAACAGCTGAAGATGACGAATTAATTAGGGAATTATCACGAGAGAAAATCGTCTTATTATTAGAAAAAGCCGACCAGGTCCAGACCATTCCAGAAGGTTATGAGAGAAAAATGGTTATAGTAAAAAACAAAATCTATGGATATAGAGAATATGATAGAGATTATATGGGATCTGTAATTAAAGAAAGAAAGTTATTCCCCTTAAAAGAGCAAGTCCCTGACGGTCCTTATTTGGCAGAAAATTATATACCAAGAATATTATTTTCATTTAACAATGTTGTTATTACAGAACTCCTTCAAAAAATTGAAAGTAAGGGAAATAGTAATTAAATAGTTTAGTAAATGGTAATTTTTAAATATAATGAGCCATGTTAGAAGAAAACCAACCAAAAGACCAGTTAGAGCTGTTAAAAAAAAAAATAAAACCAATTGGTCATCCATTTTCATTATAATATTAATTTTAATCAGCGCCTTAATAGGCATAATCTTTATTTTGACTTTTTCATAGTATTTTTATTAAATAAATTAAAAACCTCTAATACTTTTAAATACTTAATATAATTCAACCAGATACTTTAAAACTTGAAGCTAAAAAGAGTAGATATCATCTTCATTTTTTTAATTATAATTTTAACCTTACTTTCAATAGATCTATTATTAAATGTAAGTCATCAAGAGTCCATTGAAAATATATCGAAATACAAACCATTCCAGAATTTAGCAACTGGGCTACTAATAACATTTTGGGTATGTATAATCGGAAATTTATTGCCAATACCCACCCCTTACACTTGGGTTGTATGCTATAGTTCTACACCTTTCTTATCAATAAATCCTTTAATCCCGTTTTTAGTGGGAATTATAGCAAGTCTTGGGTGTCTTATAGGAGAAATGGGAGGATATGTTATTGGGAGAAGTGCTTCTGAAATTATTTCGGAAGAACAGAAACTAAATTTAAGAAAAATGCAAGACATCTTAATTAATCATCCAAAAATTATTCCATTCCTTATATTTTTGTTCGGCATCACACCTTTAAACGATGACCTCATAATAGTTCCTCTCGGTTTAATGAAATATGATGTAAAAAAGACAATCTTTTTTTGTTGGCTGGGAAAATTAGGATTGATGCTCATTTTCGCTTATAATTTACTTAATATTTGCAATTTAATTGGTGGAGAAAGTTGGATTATCTCTATAATAAGTCTATATATCCTTTTCGGTTTAATTTATTTATTTATAAGAGTAGATTTCCTTAAACTTATACTGAAAAGTAAAACTTGAGGAATCGAATCTTTAGCCAAAGAGTGATATTTTTTGATAAACAAAAAAAGAATTAAAATCTATCTCGAATATTTCTCTATAATATAATTTTGCAGCGACCAGGCATATTTTTCTAAATTAAGAATCAATATTTTCTGCTGTACTTCCCTTAGATATGAAACATCGAGAGATTTAAATTGGGCTTTTAGTTTATCAATGCTATCAAATATTTCGACAATAATTTTCCAATCTTTTGCCCATTCTACGTCTTGTTGTTCTTGATGGCTAATTTCCTCTATTCTCAAAACCTCTATTTTGAATTTTATATTTATAAAATGAAAATGTTGTCTGAGTAATCTCATAGAAACATACCTTAAAAAATGTTTAGATAGTGAAGAATAAGTGATCATTTGAATTTATTGAGTTTTAAAAAAAAATAAAAATGAAAAAATTGTTAAGTTAAATTTAGATATGAATAACTGCGGTATTTGAAGCATTCTCCATTATCCGTATCTTTTTCTTGGGGTCACTGGAGTTTACTATGATGCCGATTATAAAATCTATGATGAGTAAAACAGGATTGGCTTTAAATAGATTGTTTAGCAAATAATCTCCGGTAGAAGCTGCTTTTAATGTATCTTGATTTACAGTTTTAATTTTCATAGCCATTTTCCCAACAGTTTGACCGTCAGTGCTAATTTCTAAAATCCAGAAATAAAGAAGGGCTATTGCATAACTAATTATTGCAGCTACAAGTGGATGTACTGTGGCAAATAGAATTGCATAAGCTATTCCAACTATAACAGCATCAATTATAAATGCAATGAATCTCTCACCAAAATCAGCATATTTTACTCCTGTGGGAGTCCTTTTCTTTTCTTTTTCAGAAACTGCTACTTTCTCTTTAGGTGGTGATAATTCAGTATTTGGAGGTTCACCTATTGCCTCGGGTATTCTCTCCCTCAAGTCCGCACCACATGAGCTACAAAATTGAGTGTCGGTATCTAATTCAGAACCACACGCAGGACAATATTTTACCATTTCTTAAACCTTTCAATTATTTTTTTATTATATATTATGACGATAATTATTTAATAAATTTTTTATAGATAAATTTTTTATAGTCCAATTCCTATTCTATTATAATTATGAAAATTATGAAAATAATTCCTATTTGTATCATCATTATTAGTAGTATTATTATTGGAATTATTATATAATTTCATAAAAGAAATGGAATTTTAAACTCTTTTTACCTTTTCTTTTATCTTTTTTCGGGGTTTAAGATTTCATCTTTGTTAATAAAAATGTAAAAAAAGAAGAAAGGAGGAAAAGCATTGGCAAAAAATAATAAATTATATATATATGACGCAACCCTTAGAGAAGGGGCTCAGAAAACAGGAATAAGTTATTCAATAGAAGATAAGATTCGTATTTTAGAGAGATTAATTAATGACTTGCATATTCCTATGATTGAAGTTGGCTGGCCAGGCTCAAATCCTAAGGATATAGCGCTATATAAAAAGATCCCAAATCTTGATACCAATTCTAACGGAACCAAGATATATGCATTTGGTGCAACTAGGCGTAAGGATATTAAGGCAGAAGATGATCCAAATATTAGAGCATTACTCGCCGTTAGTATAAAAAGAGCTACAATTGTTGGAAAGAGTTGGGATTTACATGTGGAAGCTGCTTTAGAAACTTCTTTGGAAGAGAATCTTAATATGATTGAAGATACTCTTATGTTTTTAAATAAGAATGGAATCGAAGTTGTTTATGATGCGGAACATTTTTTTGATGGATATAAAAGCAATAAACAGTATGCCTTAGAAACGATATCATGTGCTTCCAATGCTGGTGCTTCATGGATTGTGCTATGTGATACTAATGGTGGATTATTACCCCAGGAGCTTGGTACCATTTTTGAGGAAGTTAAAAATCATTTAGGGAAGGATATTCAATTAGGAATTCATGCACACAATGACTCTGGGTTAGCGAATGCTATTGCTTTGGAAGCATATCAACAAGGTGCTAGGATGATACAGGGGACGATGAATGGTTTTGGCGAGAGATGTGGAAATACAGACTTGACTACAATTCTTCCAATTTTAAAATTAAAAATGGGAATAAATTGCATTTCTGACAAAGATCTTGAAAATCTTACAGAAGTTTCTCATTATATTTATGAAATGGCTAATTTACCTAGTAATGAAGATCAGCCATTTGTAGGGAGATATGCTTTTTCTCATAAGGGGGGGATTCATGTATCAGCTATGAGGAAGGATGTCAGAACATATGAGCATATTAATCCGGAACTAGTTGGGAATTCTCGAAACATAAAAGTGTCAGAATTAGCAGGTAAAAGCTCAATACTTCACATGGCAAATAAATTTGGTATTCCTCTAACAGATACTAATCCTAAGGTTTCTGCCATACTTCAAGAAATAAAAGAGAAAGAAAATCAAGGATTTTCATTTGAAGGTGCTGAAGGTTCATTAGAAATTATTATGAGGAGTATGGATATGAACATCCAAGACCCTAATTATTACAGAAATAAATTCTTTCAATTGGAAGGTTTTCGAGTTCTTACAGAAATGTATAAAGAAAATTTAATTTCTGAAGCCACAATTAAAGTGAGGGTAGGAAATGAAATGTTTCATACGGCTGCAGAAGGAAATGGACCAGTAAATGCCCTTGATAACGCACTCAAAAAAGCATTGGTCTATTTTTATCCTACTATTAAGGAAATTGATCTATCCGATTTTAAAGTAAGAATAATAAATCAGGAGGGTACAGCATCGAAAGTTAGGGTTTTGGCTGAGACTCATGATGATGAAGGAAGTTGGGGAACTATAGGAGCTCATGAAAATATAATAGTTGCATCTTGGGATGCTCTGGTAGATTCCTATATCTTTAAACTCCTTAAAGATAAATCGAATTGGTAATATAAACTCCTTAACAATATATTTTTTTATATTTCCTATAATTTTTGAAATTCAATTTTTTATTAATTCAAATATAGAGGTTTTCTTAAGGCAAATTTTTATATTTAAAAAATTCATTAATTTATAATGAATACCCTTTATATTCATTATCTGAGGAATTTAGGTAATAAACAAGGTTTTTTTAAAATCTATTGTAATTATATAATATTTATTTAAAAACTATAGATATTACACACCTTTAACACGAACGATTAGTTTTAATAAAAACAATAAAATCACTTAAAAAATTTTAAAAAAAAAATGAAGGATATTTCACGAATTTTTTTAGAGATTTCCTCAAAAAAGGGGAACATTATTGCCGATGAGGCAATACTGAAAGATAAAAATGAAAAAATTGCATTATTTTTAAACAAATATATTGAGTTTTTATCTGTAAATCTCCAAGCGGAATTTAACCGAATTTCTTGTTCTCCTTTAGGCCAAATCAAGACAAATGAAATCGGAACAAAATTAAAAGATATCATAGAAGAACATATCGCTAGAATAATATTTTTAATAGAAAGAGAAAAAGAATCTACTCCTTTTATCAAGGAATATTTTTCTGTTAATTTAAGAAAGTTTTATGAGAAAATTATTGTAAATTATAAAGCTGAAAAGGCACTTAAAGAATTATTTGAACTGAATTTATTGCATGATTTTGGTCAAATTGTTGATCGTTTATGCCAATTTGAAGTGCAAACTATAGATTTTTCTTTAAAGTATCTCATCTTAATAAATCTTCACAGAAGACTACAACGTAGAAATATTTTATAGGAGATAATGATGTCTATTTTTTAAAAAAAAGCCTTAAAATTTTTCTCAATAATTTCTTTTGTATCTTTAAAATCTGTTATGTCTATTATTTTATTTAAATCCTGAATATCATTCAATTCATTTACGTATTTTTCCTTAAAATCCTCTGTGAAATTATTCAAGAACTTCTGCAAAATGTCATTTTTTTGATTGGTAATAACTAAAACTGCAAATCCATAATCAATGTTATAATTAACCACGATATCTAAATTTTCAGTTTTCATAACATCGATTTTATCTTTCTTATCAACGAATTCAGAAAGTATGTGGTTTAAACCAATTAAAATATTCCCCCATATTGCAGAATCAGAGATTGGCTTTTCTTTTTCGAATTTATATGAATATAATAAGATTCCAGATTTATGGTAAATATTTATATTATAAATTTTATTGGTTAATATTAAAAATATTTCAGGTTTTTTTATCAACATAAAAATGACACCAATCAGATTTACCCAAAGTGTAATTATGTGTAATTCCCTAAATACATTTAATCTGAGGTAAATATATAAGAAGTACATTAAGGTAGGTAAAGAAAATAGGGCAGTGTTAAAAATGAGCCACTTAGTTAAATGCTTATTCCTTGAATTTAGATACGTTTTAATTGAAAAATATAAAAAATATACTCCAAAAAAAAATAAAAAAGTCGTAATAATTATAGCAAGACCATCAATAAAAATGTAGTGAATGTTTGATATATCTATAATTAAGAAAAAGAAGTGATTCGAGGAATTATTGACTAATTGAACAGAATCTATAAAAAATAAAAAACCAATTAGAAGTCCAAATAGTGTAGTATAACACAGAAATGGTACTACAGGTATTTTCTTATACTCATAGAGAAAGGCATAAAATAGAGCATAAATGCCTAAGCTTATAAATCCCGTTATAATTGATAATTTCCATAATAAAACTGAGGGATAAATCACTATTGAAAAGAAAATTATCGTAGAATAGATGAATCCGGTAAAAAATATAATTAATATATTTAAGATTGCCATTAGCGCTGTTCCATATTCAGTATAGTGGATAGAAATAGAATATATACTAAATAAACACATCATCAAGGAAAAAGTATAGCCAATGACTAAAAAAATAAAGAAGATCTCATTCATAATTAATTCATTTTCTTCCGAATAAATAAAATAATAAAGCTTCATTGATTAAAAGATTTCCATTATTCAAACATATCTAATCAAAATACCTATAGAATAATAGAAAGATATTATTATATAATATTTTTTACGTTATGAAAAAAAGAAAATTATTTCCATATGATTCTTATAAGTTAGATTTCTTACTAATTAAGTTAATTAGCTCTTTAAATAAGGTCTAAAATAATCATGAATAAGTTCTCCAGCATTTTTAAAATGGGAAGTATCGATTAAACCATTTAAACTACTCAATTCTTTTAAGTTTAATTCTACAAATTTATTCATGAAACGCTGAATGGATTTATCTATGAAATGATTTTTTTTATTAGTTATAAGTAATATTGCATAACCTAATTTGTCATCATATTCTAGTACAATGTCTCGATTTTCCATTTTAATTATTCCTAATTTATCTTTTTGATTGGTTAAATTGGCGAGTATATGATTTATCCCTATTAAAATACTACCCTTTAAGAGAGAATCTTCAGTCTCTTTTCCTGTTTCAAAATTATATGAATATAAAAGAATTCCGCTTTTATGAAATATTATAAAATCATAAATTCTATTTGTGAGTTCTATGAATAAATCAGGTTTCTTGATAATTTCGTAAAAGATAATTAATGCTGTAATTAAATAAGAGACTAAATGGAGATACTTAAGAAAAAGATTAGAAAATAACAAGAATAAACCATAAGTGAAAATAATAATTGTAAAATTTAAAGTGTTGATAAGTAATAATCTTGCTAATATCTTGTGACGAATTTTTGAATAATTTATCAATAAAATTGACCACATAAGAACTAATAGCAAACTCCCTAGTAATAACATAAAATAAAATAATATAAAGTTTTGAAAGATATAGTAATAGTTCAAATCGATTCTTTGTACTTCAAAAGACTTTAGAAAAAGCACTAAATATATAATAATTCCACCTAGAAATGAAAAAATAAATGCGGTGAGTAATTCGATCTTTTTATATCCAATTATTAAACTATGCACAGAACTTAATAATCCTAAGGCAAATAGGCTTATGATTATTGAGGCCTTCCATAGATCCAGCGCTATAAACTTATCAAATATAACCATCGTTGCTAAGGAGAGAAAGGAGAAATAGAATATCCCAACAAAGATGTAAAGCAAAATAATGAGAATAACATTCTGTTGAGGTCCGTAATTTTCGCGATGTTTAAAAACATAGATGATTGCAGAAAGAGAAATCATTATTGATATTATTGTAAGCAAGCAATCGGCAATCATATTTATCAATCCTTTAAAATTTAAAACAAAGTGATTTCTTTTTTCTTAACTAGAATCATATATGTTTTTA
>JBHLNT010000127.1:0-11911 GCA_048941265.1 Promethearchaeota archaeon | reverse complement strand
TTATGAAGTTCGGGTGTTAAATCAGATAAAGCTATATATAAGAAGCTAGCGGCGGATATAGCTAACACATAGGGTATGATTATTGAAAAGATCCCTAAAACAAAATAAGAAATTATCGAAGCAGGGATAGTAGAAATACTTGATAGAGCATTATAGGCATAAGCTTTTTTTCTTGAAAAACCACTGTGCAGTAATATACCAAAATCCCCCGTTTCTTGAGGTATTTCGTGGGCTATAATAGCAAAGCTTGCTGCTAAACCAATATTAAAATCAGTTAAAAATGCAGCTGCAATTACAATACCATCCGTAAAATTATGAAATGCATCTCCAATGAGCACTATTGGTCCAGCTGCAATCCCGTGCACGTCACACTCTTCATCTGGACAATTTCTCCATATAATGATTTTTTCCAAAAAAAAGAAGAATAAGATGCTTCCTAAAACAAACAACATCACATTATGTGGTTCATCCCCAGCTCCTTCTATAGCTTCCGGAATTAATCCAAAAAGAGCAGCGGTAAGTAAAGTACCTATTGCATAGGAAATTAATATAGTGACTAATAATTTTTGGATTTTATCATTGAATAGAATGAAAATGGCTGCTGCCGATAAAGCTCCAATACTTCCTAATATACTAAAAAGGATTATCCATTCAAGCATTATTCTTAAAACCTTCTTTTAAGCATTAAATAATATTTAAAAAATGGAAATATCTCTATAAATTGATTATCAATCAAAGTTAATAAATTTTACGTTATGACGTAATCTCTCTTAAATTACCAATTAACTAATAATCTTTCAGAATTAGTATAGAATGGATATAAAATGGGGATTTTGTGAATCAATTTATGAAAAGATCTAAGATTTATAACTTAAAAAAGATATTGGATATTTAGAAATTGAAAAATCTTATAATAAAGATTAAACCTATTTTAAAAATCCATTTTTTCTATAATAATTTAGATATTCTTTAATTTTTTTAGGGTCATTAGAATTAATAATATAAACATTCCATTTTCTAACATATTTTACATATTTTTTTACATTCCAAGATCCCAGTATAATTTTTAGTCCATTAGAATGGCATGTCATTATTAAATCATCATAAATATAAGGTCCATCCAAATTGATATAATTAATATGATATGGTTTAACCTTTACATAATACCAAATTGGGGCTAAAATTTTATGAATTTTTAAAATATCACCAAAGGCCCACATTTTACCTAAGTAACCACGATAAAGAGAATATTCTAATGAAGGAGTAATTCTATAACAATTATTTATTATCTCTCCCCTTTTACTCTGAATAATAACATCATTCATGAGGTTGTATTTTTTAATTAATTGAATAATTTTTGATTCCAATCCCTCAATTTTAATATCAATAATAATTTTAATTTTACCTTTGAGTATTAAAAGTACTTCTTCAAGGGTTTGAATTTTCTGACCATCTTTATATGCTAATGTTTTTAATTCTTTGAGTGAGTAATTTTCGATTTTAGCTCTCTTTTTATTAAACATGCGATTTAATTTTTTATCATGAAATACAATTGGGATATTTTCTTTAGTTTTTCGGATGTCTAATTCTATATAATCAAGATCCTCCTCAATAGCTTTTAAAAAACTCTCTTTTGTGTTTTCAATTGATTTATCTTTATAACCCCTATGTGCAGAAAATTTGAAACTTTCAATCATTCTTAAGGAAGGATCAATTCTTAAATTAGTCTTCAATTAATTCATTATTGCATCTAATCAATATAATATTGATCAAATTAAATGAAAGAAATTAATTATACAAAACTCTATTTGGACTATAAATTTTATATATAAAGGAAAAGAAATATAGATTATATAAATAAAAGATAAATATATAGTAATATAAGTAATAACATTAAATAATCAAAAGGTTGTGAAAATACAAAATTAAAGAAGAAGCGATCTGTAGTTTATGTGGGCTTCCAAAAGATTTATGTGTGTGTAGTGATTTAAGCGCAGATGAACAAGTAATAACTATTTCTAATGACACAAGAAAATGGGGAAAAATTGTTACTCTTATCACTTTTGAAGGAAATTTTGATGCTAATTTACAAGAAATTTTGAAATCAGCTAAAAAAAAACTTGGTTCTGGGGGAGTGGTAAGAGATAATAGTGTAGAAATCAGAGGCGATCACCGTTTTAAATTAAAAGGGTTATTAGTAAAGTTAGGTTACGACGAGGATAAAATATTTATAAAAGAAAGCTAGTAAGAAGGGTATCTAAACACATTAAATTTTCATTTCCACATTAAATTTTCATAATTTTTAAAAAACAAAGAGTTAATTATTTTATTTATTCAATCCTCAAAGCATATTCAACAGCAGCAACGCAATGAATAAGAGTTGTATCAAATATGGGGATTGCAAAATCTTTTTGATTTATTAAGAGTGGTATTTCTGTACAACCTAAAATAACTCCTTCTGCTCCATTGTTAATTAGATTTTCAATAATCTTTTTACATTTATCTCTTGAATCTTCATTTATTTGACCTAGGCAAAGTTCATTATAAATAACCGCATGGAGTATTTCTCTATCATCTGGATTTGGGATTATTACATCGATATTATATTTTTCTTTTATTCTACCTTTATAAAAATCTTGTTCCATTGTATATTTGGTACCTAGAAGTCCCACTTTTTTTAAATTTTTCTCTCTGACTTTTTCAGCTGTAGCATCAGCTATATGTAATAATGGAATTTGGATTGCATTTTGAACTTCATTAGCCATTTTATGCATTGTATTAGTGCAAATTAAAACCATTTCTGCTCCAGCATTTTCCAAATTTTGAGCAGATTCAATCATAATTTTCGTTAGCTTGTCCCATTTACCTTCTTTTTGTAAAATTTCGATTTCTTCAAAATCCACAGAATATAAAATGCATTTCGCAGAATGAAGCCCACCCAATCTTTGTTTCACAATCTCATTTATAATTCTATAATATTCAAGAGATGACTCCCAACTCATTCCTCCTAATAAACCTATTACTTTCATTCCTCAACTTTTTAAATTTTTTTATTTTACTGAGTTTTTACTAACTAACATAAATTAGGATTTTACTGCTAATAAATATAAAAGATACTTTTAGTACTTTATATGAAATAAATTACTCAAAATTACTGATGATTTACGCATTAACTAAAATTCTAAAATTAAAGTAAATACAAAAAAAGTATATATTATCTTATTTTTATATTTGTTAAAGAATTCAATTTTATTCAATTTAGGTTTATTATGATTATAGGAATTCCAAAAGAAATTAAAATTGGAGAAGGAAGAGTAAGCTTAACTCCGAATAATGTTGAAGATCTCATTCAAATGGGACATAAAATTATTATAGAACATAACGCAGGTAAGAATTCAGGTTTTTCTGATGAGGATTATCTTAATACTGGGGCAAAAATAATAAATTCAAAACAAAAAGTATATTCAGATTCAGAAATCATTGTTAAGGTTAAAGAGCCCATTAATGAAGAATTAAAATTCTTTAATCCAGGTCCTATTCTATTTTCATTTTTACATTTGGCGGCAAATCAAGAACTTACTAGAGCGTTAATTAATGGTAAATCAACAGCATTGGCATTTGAATCCGTAAGACTAGAGAACGGTCAAATGCCGATTCTTACGCCCATGTCTGAAATTGCTGGAAGAATGGCAGTCCTTATTGGATCTAATCTTTTATCTATAAAAAATAAGGGATCTGGTCTATTATTAGGAGGCTCTGCTGGAATTTATCATGGTTATGTAGTTATTTTGGGTGGAGGCTCTGCCGGAAGGAGTGCAGCTCTTACTGCAAATGGAATAGGCGCCCATGTTATAATTTTAGAGAAGAATATTTCAAGGATCAGATACCTAAATGACACATTACCTAAGGGTATAACAATAACAACCTCCCATCGAAGAAGTCGAGAAGAATGTGTTAAACTGGCAGATTTGCTCATTGGAACTATATTGATACCAAACGCTAAAGCGCCAAGAATAATTTCTAGAGAAATGGTAAAGACAATGAAACCTGGTTCAGTGATTATAGATATTTCTATTGATCAGGGCGGATGTATTGAAACAAGCAGAGCAACCACTCATGAAGACCCCATCTATATGGAAGAAAGCATTATTCATTATTGCGTTACAAATATGCCAGGAGCTTATCCCAGAACTGCTACAGAAGCTTTATCCGAAAATCTATTTCCATTCCTCATAGATTTAATTTCTGAAGGAGATATATCTTATGCTTTAAGAATGAAGGAGCCATTAAGAAAAAGTATAAATTTATATAAGGGGAAAATTACTCTGAAAACTATTGCTGACGAATTTAATCTAACATATGAGTCTATTGAAGATTTAGTATAAAGAACTATACAATTAAAGGAATAAAACCCAGTTTGCTATTAATAAATATAAAAGTAATTTAACTATAAATTATATTTAAGAAAAAGGAATAAGAGAAAAAAAATAGACTTTAAAAGAATCTTAGGGGAATAATCTTACCGCTTTAATTATTAGTAATATAATGACAATTGTAAAAATCGTCAAAACTATCATTCCAAAAGCTAATAATAATATATCTGATTTTTCCATATTTTTTCAATGGTTCTTTTCTTTTAATAGATATATGAAATATTTTTTATGAAGTTTACTTAGATACAGTATTTATTTTTATAATGTCAAAAATATAAAAGTCAAAAAAGTTTTTTTTAAAATTGATAAAGAAAAGAAATTATGTTTTATTTTTCATTTTCGATTTATAAAAATTAAGAGGCAGTTTAATTATTCGATCCTCACTCACATTCATATGTATAAATTGTAATAAAGAATTTGAAATCACTTCAATTGAGTACAAATGTTCAGATTGTGGAGGTTTACTCTGGATTAAAACCGATATAGCAAAAATAAAAGAAAATTTTTCTCCAATAAAAAAATATGACTCATTTTGGGATTTTTATTTCACAATGCCTCAAATAAAAAAAGAATTCTTTGTTACTTTAGGAGAGGGTGGAACTCCTTGTAGAGAATCAAATAGAATTGGCAAAAACTTAGAGTTAAATAAACTATTTTTTAAAGATGAAACGCATAATCCTACTAATTCATTTAAAGATCGGGCAGCTGCTCTTTTAATTTCCCATGCTAGGAGCTGGGATTTTCAAAAAGTAATCTGTGCTTCAAATGGAAATCAAGGTGCTTCAATTGCAGCATATACTTCTTTAGAAGGGATGGAAAGTATAAATATTATTCCAAGTGAAATTGAAATTGGTAAAAAAGCTCAACTTATTGCTTATAACTCTAAAATCATTATTGAGGGTGATACTATTGATGATGCTATAAATTCAGCATTAGCCCCTGAATATAATAAAGATTATTATCAATGCACACCCGAATTCAATCCACTTACAATTGAAGCTCAAAAAACGATAGCTTTTGAAATTTATAAGGAAATTAACATTCCAGATTGGATTATAATTCCAATGGGGAATGGTGGATGTCTTGTTAGTATTTGGAAAGGTTTTTCAGAACTCAAAGAATCAGGTTTTATTGAAAAGATACCAAAACTAGTTGGAGTACAATCGGAAGTGTGTGCTCCAATTGTAAATGAATTTCTTCATAAGGAGGTCAGAAATATTGAGGAAAAAAATATTTTACAATCTAAGGCAAGATCTATAATGGTTAAAAATCCATTATATCAAGCAGCAGCTATAAAGGCAATAAAAGAGAGTAAGGGAACAGCATTAGCAATTCCTGAAAATTTAATGCTTAGTTCTATAGGAGACCTCGCAAGATATGAGGGAATTTTTGCTGAACCTGCGTCAGCTTTAACCATTGGAGCTCTAACTAGCCTAATTCAACATTATAACATGAATCCTGATGATAAAGTAGTGTGTTTAATTACGGGAAGTGGATTAAAAGCGCCCTATGTGTTAGAAGCCTTATCTTCCAAGGCAAAGACTGCCGGAATGGGTGGAATTCTCAGCACCAAATTGAAAATATTATCTCAAATTTCTATTTCAAATAAAAAAGGAATTCATGGGACTAAACTTAAGGAAATAATAGGATCGGTGAGTTTACCGGCCATTTATCAGCATCTTAAAGAATTAGAATTAAAAAAATTGATACATCGAAAAAAAGAGGGAAAAAAAGTTTTATATTTTATAACTGAAGAAGGGAAGAAAGTTTTGGATGCTATGGACGTTCTCATCACTTTATTATGAATTAATCTTCATTAATTTCTATTATAAAAATCTTATCGAATACTTGAGGAAGGCTATCAATGATATTTCTTCGGACAGTCTTAGCAAAAATTATGGCAATTATGACACTTACTCCAAATTGTATAGTAATATTCAAAATAAATTCATATAAGGCTACAGGAAAGCCAAAGATTAGGGTTTCATAGATTAAATAACCAAAAACCATGATCATTCCTCCAATAACAACAGCTAGAATGTCTCTATAGGTTAATTTTTTATAATTTTTTTTTGGATTCGCAATTAAACCGACGATAAATCCCTCTAAACCTTTAATTATTAAAGTAGCAGGGGCATATATTGTATAACCTAAAAATATATCTGCCAAAGCTGAACCGATTCCACCTGCAATTCCTCCAATGATTGGACCAAATAATAATCCCGTAATCATGACTCCAGCATCTCCAATATTAATGAACCCCTGAGTAGCAGGAATAGGAACTGCAATGAGCATAGTTAATACACATATTAGGGCACCAAAAATCCCTATCATTGAGATTGTTAAACTATCAAGAGGATAACTATAACCCTTGAAATTTTTTATTTTTCTCCGATATGTATTTTCTTCTGATTTGGCTTTAGTTTCCATCTTTCATCAATTTTAAAACGAATAAGTTTCAACTTATATTTAATGAATAAGTTTGATCTTATATATTAATTTTATTGTTTTCTAGCTATGAAAAAGATTTCATTAAATTGTTATCAATTTGATGCTAGAATAAATCAATCTTATAACAACATATTTATGACAGATGGAGATGAATAAATTGCCATATCGAGCGTGTATTTAATCATCCTAAAATGTTCGCGTTGAGTTTTATTTAATTTTAATCAAGTTTTTTGATTCCAATTTAAACAATCTTTTCCATAATCAAGTCATTTAAAAAAAAATCACTTTAAAATTAAAATGAAATATTTTTACCATTTCCAATAAATATCTTCAGCATGACCTAACATTTCATCTATGTGTATTTTTTCACCATTATCTAATACAATGACTCCAGAATATAAACCGTGCAATAAAGAACTATTGAGATTAATTAAACCGAAATTTAGTTTTTCCTTATGAGGGATTATAGGTTCTAACACCAAATTTAATCTATTGTCGTTGCTAGTAAACTTCCAGGGTTTTTCGGGATCACGATTTTCATGATGGAAAGTGACCTCATCAATCTTATGAGCTTTTCCGTCGTAAAACACAATATTTTCCGTATGAGTTGCACCTTCTTCACTTCCTACAGCTCCAAATCCGTATCCTAAATTAAAAGCAACGGGTACATCATTGAGCATTCCGCATGCCGAAGCCCATAACCAGTGTGTTCTATAAGGCCAAATGCCGCGTCCCCAGTCCATTAATCCAAAGGACTTCTCAGGCTTAAAGGAATAGTTTTTTTCCCCAACCTTAATTTCTCCAGTAGCAGGCATCATGTTTATTTTATGGTTGTAATAAAATAGTCGGGGATCTTCTTGATATCCCGTAACGACAACGGTATTATCCCACTTAGGATTATCATAGAGAGAGAGGGATCCTTTTATTCCTTTATCCAAAAAAGAGGGATCTTCAATAGACAAAATTCGATTATTTCCTTTTTTTTCTATAGTAGCTTTGAATTTTTTAGAGGGGAATTCAATAATGCTATCTTCTAATGAACTTAAGGGAAGAAGCTTAGATTTTGTGAAAAATTTAAACTCACTTTTTCCATTTTTAGCTTTTTCTTTAAAATCAATCCAAACATAACTCATTTGAGTTAAATAGCCTATATCCCCAATTGTAAGTTGTAATCCAAATTCTTTATTTAATATTGAATAATGATCCCATTCTTTAATCCGAGTCCAACCTTTTCCAATATTTTCCTTGTTATATCTTATTAGCGGTTTTTTTGCCCAACCTCGCTGAACAAGTGAACCATCTTCTTTAAATAAATTCGATGATTCCGTTATTTCATGTTGTTTTCCCATTATTATCACTTATTATTTATTACAAACAATTTTCTGAGTTATAAAAATAATAATTTCATTTTAATTTATTTAAGTATAGATTAAATTGTCGCAAAAAAAGAATCCTTAAATAGCAGCAAAATAGCAGGAATTAAACCTTTAATGAAATTTTCTTTTTATTATTTTTCAAATTAAAAAATCAAGTAATTAAATTTGTATTAAAAAATTTAGGTTAGGTTAACTATATCGTTTTTAGCTTCTTGAACCAATATCCAGAAATTCTTAATCATATCTTCCAACTCAGTAAAGCATGGGATATTACTATTTCCGAGTAATTCTGAAAGATACCGAACTTCCTTAGCTTCTCCTATAAGATAGAAAAAAATCGGTTTTGAAATCTTTTTAGTATTTTTTATCAGATTCGGGATATTCCACATGCTTCTAAAGCGTCTAGAACAAAACATCATATTGAAGAGCCCTTCTACTTCTGGTTCACTCAATACTGCTTCATAAGCGGCTTTCATAACTTCATCTCGACCTTTTCTCTCCATCATCGCTTTTTCCATAGCTGGCCAAATATCAACGAGACTAAATCTATTTGGAGGCATCCATTCAGGAAAGACTTCTACAAGCGCTTGATATGATTTTTCTCCTAAAATCGGAAGATGTAATCCGTATTTCATTGTAAGATCTGCTATTAGCGTACCAGCCCCTCCCGAACCTACAATCGTAGAGACACCACCCTTTTTTGGTAATTTTTTATCAGTTTCGTATACCATTGAAAATGTCCTAGCGAATTGAAATAGTTCATCAAAGCTATTAGCTTGTATTACCCCCGATTGCTTGATTATAGCTTCGAGTAGTTGTGAATTTTCTGCTAGAGCTCCAGTATGGCTTAATGTTGCCTTTTGCCCTTGGGATGTTAAACCTCCTTTCACTAAAATAATTGTTTTTTTAGGAATTTTTTTTGCTTTTCTGCTTAATTCTATGAACTTTCTCGGATCTCTGAACGATTCCAAATATACAGCTATAACATTAACGGTTGGATCATCTAAAAAGTATTCAAGAAACTCTATTTCACTTAAGTCCATTTTGTTTCCAATAGAACATGAATATCTAAAACCAAGTTCGGGATATTTTTGCATTATATGCATAAGATATCCACCGTTCAGCATACCTGATTGACTGACGATTGCGATATTCCCTCTTTTATATTTTTCAAAAACCCCAAATCCAGAGAAAAATCCTCCCTTATCTTCACTATTACTGTCTCCATCTATTTTCGTGAGACCCATGCAATTTGGTCCAACAATTCTAATTTTTGAAAAATTGTCTGTGATTTCGACAATCCTATCTCTAAGTTCAAGACCTTTTTTCCCTACCTCTTCAAATCCCGAGGCTTCAATTAATGCCCCTTTAATTCCTTTTTTGATACATTCTTCCAATAATCCCGGAATAAGTCTATTGCCTACGTAAAAAATAGCAAGATCCACTTCTTCTTCAATGTCCAGAACTGATTTCTTGAATTCTAAACCGTATATGTCGCCTTTAGCAGTAGGATTTACAGGATAAATTTTTCCTTTAAAATTATTAAGTGTGAGGTTATGAACAATTCGGTTGCCTCCTTTCACTAGATTCTTCGAAGCGCCTATCACCGCTACAGATTTGGGATTAAGAAACAAGTCAACGATA
Source organism: Promethearchaeota archaeon (assembly GCA_048941265.1). Lineage (GTDB taxonomy): Archaea > Asgardarchaeota > Lokiarchaeia > Sigyniarchaeales > SOKP01 > LW40-45. The sequence continues at coordinate 2,007 of JBHLNT010000127.1, read as the reverse complement.
TGATTATTTAACAAATAGTATCACTCAATAATGTCATGTAAATATTAAGTGGGTTAAGAAATATTTTTTAATTCATATTTTTTACTATTTTAAGATAAAAACAAAAATTTAATGACATATCAATTAAACTTAAGAGGATCCTATGATCGGGATTAATTTTTAATATTCAATATCTTCTCTTTGCTACGAGCTTCTTGAATCAAGAGACTGAAAGTTTTAACCATTTCTTCTAAAGAAATAAAGCTTGGGATATGATATTGAGATAATAACTCAGAAATTCGAATAACTTCCTCATGTTCGCCAATCAGCCAATAAAATACAGGTTTAGGAGATTTATTAGATACTTCAATCCGTCTGTCGATAGTGTCCATATCCATTGAACGTTTGGCACAAAATACCATATTAAAAAGACCTTCTATTTTGGGCTCATCCAAAATCGTTTTTAAAACAAGATTCATCATTTCATTAACTTTTTCTTTAGCCTTTTCGATAGCAGGCCATATATCTACGAGTGCGAACCTATTTGGAGGCATCCATTCTGGAAATACTTCGACAAGAGTTTTATAAGCTTTATCCCCTAAAATTGGAAAATTTAATCCGTATTTAATAGTTAGATCAGCACTCACTGTACCAGCACCACCAGAACCAACAATCATTGCCACGTTCCCGTGTTTGGGTAATACTTTATTAGCATTATACATCATTGAAAAAACTCTAGCGGTTTGGAATAATTCATAAAAACTATTTACACGAATCACGCCAGCTTGTCTAATAATGGCTTCTGTTAATTTTCCATCTTCCGAAATTGCTCCCGTGTGGCTCAATGAAGCTTTTTGTCCTTGTTTAGTGATCCCTCCTTTGATAAAAATAATTGTTTTATTTGGGATTCTTTTAGCTTCTCTGCAGAGTTCAATGAATCTTCTTGGATCATTAAAAGATTCAAGGTAGATGGCTATAACATTTACCGTAGAGTCTTTTAATAGGTAATCTAAAAATTCAATTTCACCTATATCCATCTTATTCCCTATAGAACAAGAATATCTTATCCCAAGATCGGGATACATTGTCATCAAATGCATTAAATAGCCCCCATTTAACATCCCAGACTGGCTAATAATGGCTAAATTTCCTCTCCTATAGTTAGCTAATATTCCAAACGAAGCGAAAAAACCGCCCTTCTCATCGCTGTTGCTATCTCCATCAATTCTTGTGACTCCCATACAATTTGGTCCAACCAGCCTAATTTTTGAGAAATTATCCGTAATTTTTAGTATTTGATCTCTTAATTTGAGACCAGGTTCTCCAACCTCCTCAAACCCAGAAGCTTCAATAATTGCTCCTTTAATCCCTTTCTGAACGCACTCCGCTAATAATCCAGGTATTAACCGATTTGGTACATAAAATATTGCGAGATCTATCTCATCGTCGACATCCAATACAGACTTTTTAATTTCTAAGTTATATACCACTTTACCCTCTGCGTTTGGATTGATCGGGTAGATCTTACCTTTGAAATTATTCATTGTGAGATTATTTAAAATCCAATTACCTCCTTTCATTGGATTTGTTGAGGCGCCAATAACAGCAACAGATTTAGGATTAAGAAATAAATCAATAATATTATTACTCGACAATCTAAAGACACTTTCAAATTTTAATGGGATAAAAATTTTTAGTAATTTAGAAAATATATCTTAATTCATATCCTTTTTTATTTTACATGATTGTTTATCTTACTTTATAGAATTATGTTAATAGGGAAAAACAATAAAAAGCATTTCACATTAAAAACAGAAAATAAAAAAACTTTAATATAGATTAATAAAATTTTATCTTAAGTTTTAGGCGGTTTTAAGAATTCAGGTCTAATTTTTGTAACTCTCGTTACTATTTTCGCTTGTAGTTCAAAAAGAACACTTGATTTCTTTTCAGATAGTATCGATAAATTATATTTATAATTGGGTTCTTCAATCAGAGAGGGTTCTGGATCAGATTTAATAAAAGAGA
>JBHLNT010000342.1:0-2950 GCA_048941265.1 Promethearchaeota archaeon | reverse complement strand
GAAAGTGCGGACTGCCATAGGTGCAGTTCCCCACCAATTAGGGAAACCTAAAAAAATAACATTGTATGCTTCTATATCCGCAACATGATCCGAAAGTTCTGGTCTTGCATTGTTTCTTAATTCTTGTTTTGCCACTTTAGTCGTTTCCTCATAATCTTCTGGATATGGCTTTATAGTATCGATATAAAACATATCTCCTCCAATAATCTCATTTATCATCTTCGCTATGACTTCCGTATTTCCATTCTCCAAATTTACAATATTTCCATTCACGTAATTATTCCCTTTTCGTGAATAAAACGCAATCAAATATTTTTTTTCTCTTAAATGCATCCCTCTGACCTCATTTTTAAAAGTCACTCACTTTAAGTAATGATTTAATAGTTCGTCGTTCATCCATAGCGGCGTATGCCTCTTGTATATGGTCAAGATCCGTCTTTAGATCAAAAACTTTACCGGGGTTAATCGAACCTTTAAGCACTGCCTCCAGTAGGATAGGGATATACGCCCGAGTGGGGGCAGGACCTCCACGCATACCTACATTGCGAAAGAAAGTATCATCCACAGATATTTCTGCATTGTGAGGGACACCTACACGACCAACAATTGCACCTGGACGAGCGATGGCAAAGGCGGTTTTATAAGTATCGTTTGTACCTACACATTCCAATACCGCGTCAGCACCCACATCGTTAGTTAGTTCCATGACTGCTTTAACAGCTTCATCGCCCCGCACATCAATAAAATCATTCGCACCCCATTCAAGGGCAAGTCTCTGGCGGTTCTCGTGTGTACTACCGAGCATAATAATCCGCTTTGCGCCAAGAAGCTTTGCTGAAATTACACCACAAAGGCCTACAGCACCATCACCAACGATGGCTACTGTTTGACCCTCTTTAACTCCTGCGCTCACGGCAGCATGGTAACCAGTGCCCATAACGTCTGAAAGCGTAAGTATTGAAGCTAGAGTTTCATCTGAGAAATTAGAGCCTGGTACGGTAAAGAGCGTACCGTCAGCAAAGGGAACCCGAACATACTCTGCTTGACCGCCATCACCCTCATTTCCCCTACCAAAGAACCCACCATTCTCACAAGCCGTCTGGAAGCCAGCCTTGCAGTGCGGACAAATACCATCGCTAATAGCGAAGGGTGCAATTACAAAGTCGCCCACTTTAATACTTTTCACGTCCAATCCGACTTCTTCGACATAACCAATAAATTCATGACCAATTGGCCCCTCTGAATGATCACTAATACCGCGATAATACCATAAATCTGAACCGCATACGCAGGAGAGTACTACACGTACAATTGCATCCGTTGATTCATTAATTGTTGGTTTTGGTCGCTCTTCAATCGCAATTTTACCCTTACCTTTGAATATTGCTGCTTTCATTGATATTCTTCCTCTGTTACCGGTCCTAGCCATTCTGCATTTCCAAGATTAGGATTTGTAGTTATACCAACATGAACAAACCAACTTTCGTTTGATGCCCCATGCCAATGTTTCACATTTGGCGGTATTTTCACCACATCTCCTTCTTGAAGCGATTGTGCTGGTTTTCCTTCTTCTTGATAATATCCTTTACCTCCTGTTACAAGAAGAATTTGTCCCCCTGGATGTGAATGCCATTTAGTCCTTGCTTTTGGTTCAAATGTTACATTATAGACTTGACAATTAAATACCTCCTCTGTCACCAGCATTTGAACCCATACATTTCCCGTAAAATAATCACTTGTAGCTTTTTCTCCTTTAGGAAATATCACACTTTTATCCAAATCATTCATTTTAAACCTCTCTTTTATTATTTCTTTACTACAATAAATTATAAAGTATTTATTTATTACTTTGTTTTATAAAATAAAAATGCAAATTAGCATTCAGGAAAATTTCTCGCCTAGTTTTATTCGTCGTGCCTAAATAGTCATGCCTAAATAGAGGTGATCGTGTTCATCCTTAGGATCAATATGCTCTGTTTTCTTTAAATATTCTTCCATCTCTTCTTTTTTTAATATGCACTGGTCTAAGATATTACGGCTTCCAATAAAACTTGAATGAAAAATATCGTCGTCCTCTTTCATAATGAAAGATAAGATAAGGTTATTTTTAGATCACTTACTTTTATGTAAAAAAATAAAATAAAACTAAAAACCATTCATATTTAATTTTCTGTCGGAACAGTAAATAAATCAGAAGAAAAATAAAAAAATTAATACTTATATAAGGTCAATTTAATTATTTTTTATAAATAATAATAGAAGCTAATTTATTTTTAAAGACTATTACTTCATTGGAAAGAGTTTTTTGCTATTTTAATTTTCATTATCAGTTATAGAAGAGGTAATTTAAAGTTGATAAAAATGGTGATAGTAATAAATCTTGAAGGTGGGATTCCTCTATTCTCAAGGATTTTTGAGAAATTCTGTCAAGTAAGTGATGACGAAATTGATTTAATAGGATGCTTCGTGAATGCTATAGAATTATTTTCAAAAAATTTGGGGCAAGATGGCATAAGAAAAATTGAAATGAGTGATGTAAATGTTCTAATTTATGAGAAACATTCAATATTGATGGCCTTCATAATAGATCTGAAAGATAATCTAGAAGAATATCAAAAGAAACTCAGCATCTGTTTAGGCACTTTTTTAAAGGATTATTCGGATGTTCTTATTAACGATAGTTATCATAACATTAGTATTTTTAATAATTTCAATATAACATTACGAAAAATTTTAGATACCACCATTGATGAAATTAATTTAGCGTGTCCTAATTGTGAATTTGGCTCAAAATGTGATTGTTTATATGAATATATTGAAGCATAAGTTTATTATTTCCAAAGATTAATTAGATTTTTATCGATTTATTTCGATCAATTAAAATTAAGAATAGCTGATATATTATTTTAATGTAATCGATTATTACTTCTCTATAATCACTCAAAAATGT
>JBHLNT010000126.1:0-11957 GCA_048941265.1 Promethearchaeota archaeon | reverse complement strand
ATTTTGCATTTTATCTTTTTCCTGATTGATATCACTTACGTCTATGGTTCCAACAATCAAGGAATAGCATGGAGATATTTTTACATCATAAGCACCCTTCTTAAGGATATTGCTCTCATAATCAAGAATTTTCCATACTAAAGCGAAATCTTTTTGGATCGCTAAGTCGTTTGTAATCCAAAACTCTACATTCTGTTTATCCACTTTTACACTAGGGAAAAGTGGTTGATAGAATCGTTTGGCAAAATAATGAAGTGCTTTCCATCGTCCAGAATAATCCAGGGAACTCCAGCTAGCAACAGGCCAACAATCATTTAACTGCCAATAAAGAGATCCCATGCAATGCAAACCATTTCTATTACGCCTCCAATGTTCAACGCCGTATTCGATTGCCTCTGCTTGAGTAATTTGTGAGAGAATCACTTGTTGTTCGAATGTTTTAGGAATAGAAAAGCGTCTCCTCATATAACTCAGAATTTTTCTGTTTCCCGCGGGATTTTTTTGGTGATTTTCCATAATAGGAGTATTAAAATCAAATTGGTCAGGTGGACAGAAAGTCTTTATTGTTTTCATAGACGGAAAGGATTCGAATCCAAACTCTGACATAAAACGTGAATTGAATTTTTGATAAGCTTTAAAGGAAGCCCCACCATGCCAAACTTTCCAAAAGTGAGAATCCCCCGTGTCCGGAGTATCTGGATTTTTAGATCTTATTTTTTTTCCATCCCATGTGTCTAATGCTGAACTTGGCCAATATGAATGGCTTGGATCGTACTTGTTAATTAACTTAGGTATTAGTCCCTTAAACATATCCAGATAAGCTTTTTCATACAATGCAATCGTTTCAGGATCTTTAAGTTTAGCATTAAATACTAATGCGCCCCATAATTGCTCAATTTCATTATTTCCGCACCAAATTGCTAAGCAAGCATGGTTTCTCAATCTTTTAATATTTTGAATTGCTTCTCTTTCCACAGTTTCGAAAAATTCCTTATGCACGGGATAAATTGCGCAGGCAAATGGAAAATCTTGCCAGACTAAAATTCCTAACTTGTTACAAAGCTCGTAAAATAGGTCGTCTTCATAAATACCTCCGCCCCATACACGAATCATATTCATATTGGCTTTCTTGGCAGATTCGAGATTTGACTGATATAAGCCTGCTTTTTTTCCTCTTGGAATTAGACTATCAATAGGAATCCAGTTTGCTCCTTTGGCAAAAAGTGGTATACCATTTAACATGAAATAAAAGCATTCTCCCCACTTATCAGGTCTTCTAACATGTTGAATATCCCTAATCCCTATGTTTTGAGTAGATGAATCTAAGATTATTTCCCCTTTCTGAATGCATATAGTCAATTCATAAAGGTTTTGAGCACCTAAATTGTGAGTCCACCATAATTGCGGATCGTTGATTTCTGTCTCAACAGTAACACTCTTTGATTTAACAGCAGTTTGGAGTTCAAGATGATTTTCTTTAGGATCTATGAGCATAACCTTAAGAGTATATCCACCTGATGAGATATCTTCTACTTTTGATAATAACCCAATTTGTATTTTTATTTTGACGTTTTCAATGTTTATTGTAGAGATTTCATCAGGTCTATTGATGCTAAGAGGATCTTTATTATATTTAAAGGTTTGAGTTTGATAGACTGAATCTATTATTATATCATTAAATCCAATTAATTCAACAGACTTCCAAATTCCGATATCAGGTAATATTGGCCCCCAATCCCAACCAAAGGAATATTGAGCTTTTCTAATATACGGTAAACCAAGATTAGTATGAGTAGTTTTTAATTCTATCTTGTATTTTTCAACCATTTCTGAGGCGATTCTTGTGGGGCTTTTAAATATGATTTTTAGTGTATTATGTGTGTCTCTCAGTTTACCTTTTACTTCAAAATCATAAATAACAAACATGTTATCAGTTTTACCAATAAGCTCATCATTTAAATACACTTCTGCAATGGTATCAAGCCCATGAAAGCGGAGTAAAATATTAGAATACTCTAAAAAATCTGATGACACTTCTAATTCTTTTTCATAATACCAATCAGATTCATACACCCAATTAATTTCATGCTCGTTCGAGCCATAAAAAGGATCATTTATAAGACTATTGTGTAATAAAGCTTCAAAGACAGTGCCAGGCACTTCTGCTTCAATATTCACTGATTTTTGTTTATTTTGTAATTTCCATATTCCATTTAAAGTAATTTTTTCTACTTTTTTCGTAGTAATCAACTATTTTTTTAGTAATTATATTCTTGAGATGTCATATTTAAATTTGCCATCATCAATTATCCAAGAACGCATAAAATCATTTTTTACTCTGGTATCCCATATATTTTCTATATTGGCAATTCCTTCATAGAGTTCCTTGAGAAGTTCTATCCCCACATAATATTCCTCATGTGAAGGATAAATTTCGATTGACTCGTGTTTTTCACACAATTTAATTAATTTTGACAAATTAGAAAGATATTCTGGTAATAGCTTTTTCTTTGGTAAATATGGCGTACCATAATGTGCGGTATCACCAGTAAACAATTCATTTCTATTACTTAGCAGACAAATAGAACCTGGTGAATGTCCCGGAGTATGGATAACTTCAATAGAAATATTACCTAAATCAATCATATCTCCATCTTTTAATGGTTTAACGGAAGATGCCGGTGGTAATGAATAATTATATCTCTCGTACCTTTTAGCTATATCCTTAGGAGAACTGCTTAAAATAGTAATATTAGTGGATCTTGTAATGGTTACTTTCTCAGTTTCATGAATAGAGATCTCATCAAATTCATGATTGGAGCCCACATGATCCCAATGGCAATGGGTATTCAAGACTTTCAAGTTCCTCTTTCCAATCAAATCATTGATAATTGGTTTGAGAGGAAATAATCCCGCACCTGTATCTATTAATAATGCTGTTTTAGAACCAAGGAGTAAAAATAAATTCGTATAATAACTGTTATAACGGGGATCTATTTCAGCTAATTTTTCACGAATGATATATAAATCTTCTTTATGCTTTATAATCTCAAACCATTCATTACTAGAAGCCATTAATAGAAAAATGCTGAAAATTTATTTAATTTTATTTATGATCATGATGCAATATAATTAACTAAAAAATTAATATAAGTATAAAAAGTGGACCAATACAGACCTTATGGTAAATTAACACAGAGAGAAAGGTTTGGATATGCTCTTGGAGCTGCTCCAGGTGGCGTTTTGGCCTATGTCTTCACTTTTAAATACATAGAATTCTTTTTTAACGATTTGAAATTGCTGCCATTGTATTTTATCATTGGTCAAATAATTTATTTGGTAATAAATGCAATTAATGACCCGCTTTTAGGACAGCTTACAGACAGAACTAACCCGCAGAAATGGGGGAGTAGAAGAATCATATATATAAAATATGGAGGACCAATTTGGGCATTAACTTTTATTCTTGTGTGGTTTCCATGGAGTTTCGACAATCAATTCATTATTTTTCTCCATTATGTGATTAGTATCTGTGTTTTCGATTGTATGTTAACTCTCGTTATCATAGCTTGGATGGCGCTACTTCCCGAAATGACAAATGATACGGGTGAGCGTTCTCTTGTCACGCTCATAGTTATTTTAATTGGAATTTTAACGATTGTACCTGTACTATATATAATCGGCCCCATGAAACCTACTTCGCAAGATTTTCAATTTTTAATGGTGATAATAGCGATTGTATCCTCTATACTAATGTTAATCGTCGCGAGAGAGTGTTTTGAAAGACCAGAATTTCATAATGACCAAATTTTTTCTTTAGGAGACTCATTAAAAGAAACTTTAAAGTCTAAATCTTTTTTAATTTATACCGGCTTTAATTTTTGCAATATTTTTTTAGGAGGGATTGGTTTGAGCTATCTTTTTGTTTATGTTTTAATATTGGGGACCCTGGGAATATTGGAAGCCGTGGGATTGTTTGTTGTGATAAGCATTGTTGTAGCGTTCATCTCAAACGTCTTCTGTGCTCAATTAAGGCCAAAGTGGGGTATGAGAAAAATAATTCTAAGATTTGGGATGTTAAGGGCATTAGGTGCTCTAATATTATTTATAATTATACTCAATCCAGTGCCTTTATGGGTAATTTGGACAGGATTTATTGTACACACTTTTCTTGGAGGTTATGGAGTTTTTTCAACTCCACTATTGTATTTATCAATAGATGAAGATGAATTGGAGAACGGTTCCCGTAGAGAAGGGATGTTTTTGGGCATGAATGCCCTTATTACTAAACCCGCATTAAGCCTTGGGCCAATTATTGCTACAATTATATTAATTTCATATGGGTATGTTCAAGGATCAAACACACAGCCCCAATCTGCTTACCTCGGAATTAAAGTATTGTTTTTTTTAATTCCTGCTATTGTTCTCTTTGTAAGTATGATATTTATCTATTTCCATCCGTTATATGGAGAAAGATTAGCCCTAATGGAAGAGAAGCTGGAAGCTTTGCATAAAGAAAAAGCAAAGAGAAGTTAAAAAAAGATTTAATAATTTTCATTTTTTATTTATTTTTTGAAAGTACTTAGGAAGTATTTAATGTGGATTTAAAAGTATTTTCAGGATTTTTTTTAATTCTTTTAAATCATTATAGCCGTATGCCACAACGGGTAATCTGAGGATTTCATGTTCTTTCTTATCAAAAACTTTACCACCTAGTAAATCATAAAATGCACGGTAAGGATTGCTTTCTAAAACCCACAAAAGCATGTTATTTATGTCCATTTTTATTAATTCTTCCACAATTTTCTTAGTTAATGCTTTTCCAATCCCTTTTCTTTGGTATTCTTTTAAGATATATATTCCCATTAACTCCCCCTTATAATTTGGATTTTTAGTCCTTTCTACACCCCCAATGGCAAAACCGACGATCTCATTTTTTTTATTCTCAGCTATTAAAAAAATATTCTCCTCAACCATCTTCATGAGTTGATTTTGCCACCCTTTATTTTGTGTTCTAATATCGAATGCTTCGATATATTTATTGGGTACCACTCCTTTATAAGCAGTTTTCCACGTTTCAACATTAACTCTAATGATTCCATTTAAATCCGATTTTTTTGCCTTCCGAATACTTATTTCCAAATAACCAACTCTAAGTTGAAAAAAAATAAAATTTCAATAATACTGTCAAAAAGAAAAAGCTTTATTTATAATTTATTCAAATATATGATCAGCATTTTAAAAACTCTAAAAGGGTAAATAAACAAAATTATGCATAAAATATATGAATGTAAATTATGATTTACAAAGGGAGAAAACTTTCAAATCTTTATGGTTCCTAATTTTTATGATTTATTTTTGTTATGGAATCCTGCCTGTTAATATAGATAATTTATTAATCAACCTCCCTGGAACTACAAAATTGGGAATTGGGATATGTGCAGCTTCATATCTTTTTACTACTTCTATTAGTCTTATATTCTTCGGCTATTATGAAGATAAAATAATAGATAAGAAAATAAGAAAAAATGTGTTTGTATTTACTAATTCATTATGGGTAGTGGGTTATGGTTTAATTTCTATTTCAACAAATTTTCATTTTTATTTGTTTTTTACAATAATCGCTGCCATTGGGATTGGAGCTTTTATCCCTTTGGGTTTTTCTATCATCGGAGATTTTTATCCTCCGAAAGATCGAGGCAAAAAATATGGTTCTATCACTTTTAGTTTAACTATTGGTACAGGTTTAGGAATTATTATCGGTGGATTGTTAGGAACTTATGCGGAACCTAATGGATGGAGGTTTGCTTATGCTATAGGTTTCATTTTAGGATTAATTGCTATAGTGAATTATTTTTTAAAAGGAATAGATCCAAAACGTGGTATGGCTGAACCCGAGTTTAAAGATTTTAAAGAAGATTTTCAATACGATTATAAAATAGATATAAAAAGTTTAGGACCAATATTAAAGAAAAAATCCGTAGCATCAATATTATTTTATACATTATTTGCGGGAATTGCTATTTCAACGATTGGAGCGTGGGGTATTTTTTATTTAACCTCAAAATTTAGTGGGTTCTATACGGAAATGGCGGCTGCTTCTTTATATCTCCTTACTGGAGTCGGTATCCTCCCTGGTTCAATTATAGGAGGAAGGTTAGGGGATACATTACATAATTCAGGAAAAATTAGAGGAAGGATCTATTTAACTTCAATAGGATTAATTTCAGGTATAGTATGTCTAATCATTTTCTATTTAGTCCCCATTACAGCAACATCACATTTAGAACTTGTCATTAATTGGTTTTTTTTCCTTATAATAGGTTTTATGGGGTACTTTTTAGTCTCTCTAAGTATTGGAAATGTCTTTGCGATCTACTCTGAAGTGGTTGTACCAGAAGCAAGAAGCACAGTTAATTCATTGAATCGAATAATGAGTAATATTGGGGGAATTATAGGAAATTTAGCTTTCTCATTATTGATTGAAAGAGATATCTCTTTATTACCATATGCAATGACTTTTATTTTATTATGTTGGATGATTGGAACTTCACTATGGATAATTACCTATATATATTTTCCTAAAGAATATAAGGATTACAGAAAATTAATGAATGAAAGAAAGAACGAAATAAAACAAAATAACCATTAAAAAAATTTATTTAAGATAAAACAATTAACGTAAAAAAAACAGAGATAAAAAAGTTACTTCTAAATTTAAGATTTAAATAATGGAAGGACCTCATCACTCAGGATTTTTGATACATTCCAGTATGTATAGGGAGCATTTTTACTGGATGCTCCATTTTGGATTTCCAAAACAAAATATTGCGCACCGAAATCGATGTATTTCTGAATTTTTTCAATAATTTCTTCTTTTGTCCCAAACATAATATTGCTCCGAATAATATCATTAGGAATGTGATCAATAATCGCAGATAATTTATTTAAATCAAATTTAACAATATCTTCCCGGTCTACCTGCAATAAACTTATCTCATCACAATTGTAACCTGTAGCTTCGCAGAATAAATCATCAAACTCATCTTTCCAATAGCCTAATTCTTTTATGACCAATGGTTGCATGACCATTGCCATTTTAATCCCCTTTACTTGCTCATCAATTTTTTGTTCATCATCATTGAGAAACACACGATTAAATACCCCAAATGTAAATTTAGTGACATCCCGTCCTTCTTTTTCAAGAACTTCAGTTATTTTGTCTATTCCAACTTTATAAAATTGAGTAGATACTCCTAGAGGAAGCCACCCATCAGCTACTTTTCCTGTCATTTGGATGGTTTTCGGACCATTTGACGCCACCCAAATTGGGATGTCTGAAAGAGGTTTAGGGAGTAACACAGCTTTCTTAGTCTGATAAAACTTACCCTCAAATATAACTCTTTTACCTTTTTTCCAAAATAATTTCATCAATGTTATGGATTCTAACATTTTAGATAAAGCATGATCGTACGAAATGTTATAAGCTTTTAAATTCATCCCTTCTCCTGCTCCCATACCTAATATAAAATTCCCTCCCGAAATATGGTTAATAGTGGTTGCAATTTGAGCTAAAACTGCCGGATGCATTCGATGGGGATCTGTTACACATGAACCAAATGTTTTTTCCCTCGAAATTTCTGCAAATGATCCAAACATCGGCCATAGACTTAAAAAATCATCAATAGCCGCCCCTGGAATCCCGCTTAAATGATCTGGTAGCCAAATTGAATCCCATTTTTCTCTATTTGCTTCAATAAATTTATTCCGTATGAAATTATAAGATTGGGAGTAAAACAATTGCGTTCCAAATTTAATTTCTACCATTTTTCAAATTCCATTTTTAAAAAATATTAAGATAGATTTGTTTAATTAAAAGAAATTTTAATTTTATCATTTCTCCTTACAAATTTTTAAAAAATGATTTAATAAATACTATTCATTAACATTTAATTAAATAAACTTCTCTATATCGATTTGAATGATGAGTGATCAAGATTCCCAGCTTAATGATGAAGATATTACAATTATAAATACAGGTTGCTGTCATGACTGTGGTGGACGCTGTGTATTAAGAGCCCATGTGAAAGATGGAAAAATTATTCGATTTGAGACCGACAACAGTGAAAACACTACATTGCGCGCATGTATGCGGGGGAGGGCTTACAGACAGCGGGTTTATTCTGAACATCGTTTAAAATATCCCTTACGCCGTATTGGAGAACGCGGAGAGGGAAAATTTGAACAAATATCATGGGATGAAGCATTTGATGAGGTTGCTTCAAAACTCATTGAAATAAAAGAAAAATATGGTAATTCTTCGATTTTATTAACGGCAGGAGCGGGAAATCAAGGAATGCTTCATGGTGTCGTCCCCGTAGGGCTAATGCTTAACCAATTTGGAGGTTATACCCGATTTTGGGGAGCACCATCTTATGAAGGAGCACTTTTTGCTTCTATGGCCACCTATGGCACCATTATGACCGGGAATGCCCGTGAGGATTTACTTAATACTAAGCTAATTATAATGTGGGGTTGGAATCCTGCAAATACAATTTGGGATCCAGAAACAAGAGTGATATTATCCAAAGCTCGTGAGAAAGGCATTCGAATTGTGGCTATTGATCCTATTTTTACTGATTCTGCTGCGATTTTTGCGCATCAATGGATTCCGATTCGACCTGGTACAGATGCTGCGATGCTTATTGCCATGGCTTATGTCATAATTACTGAAAATCTTCAAGATCAGGATTTTATAGATAGATATACTGTTGGTTTTGATAAATATAAGGAATATGTTTTAGGTCATGATGATGGTATACCTAAAACGCCCGAATGGGCTGAAACTATAACTAAAGTTCCAGCAGAAACTATTATTAATCTTGCTCGGGAATATGCTAATAATAAACCGGCGGCTCTCATTGTCGGATGGGGACCTGCTCGAACCGCAAGGGGAGAACAATATTCCAGGGCTGGTAATGTACTTACCGCAATAACTGGAAATATCGGTATTAAAGGGGGATATGCATCCGGATTTATGAGAGCTTATTACAGTCGGGAAACTGTAATGTCCAGTAGGAGAAAAAAGAAAAAAACGCACTCTACCGTAGAGGAAGAGAAGGAACGAAAACCAAGAGCTCAAGATAATCCTGTCGATTTTGGGGCTCCCCCTCGTAAATATAGCCTACACAAACTTCGTGGGGGGACAAATCCCGCTAGCACTCGAGTTCATATAAATGATCTCTATAATTTAATTTTAAATGGTCGTAAGGGAGGATATCCTGCAGATATTAAGATGGCCTATGTTGTAGCAACCAATCGTCTAAACCAATACAGTAACATAAATAAAGGTGTGGAAGCTTTAAAATCCCTTGAATTTATCGTAGTGCATGAACAATTTATGACACCTACAGCTAAATTTGCGGATATAGTTTTTCCTGTGAATACATTCATGGAGCGTAACGACGTTGCCGTTCCATGGTTAGGATCACCATATTATATCTATTTGAATAAAGCAATAGATTCTCTCTATGATACTAAATCTGATTTAGAAATATGTTTAGAATTATCAAAGAGATTAGGACTTAATGTTGACCTTCTTAATTTACCTGAGGATCAGATCTTACGTCTTTTAACAGCTCCACGAAAAGAAATAAAAAGTTATAATAAAATGAAAAAAGATGGGTATTATAAAGTCAAAGTAGAGGAACCATTTGTGGCTTTTAGGGAGCAAATAGAAGATATCGAGAACAATCCTTTCCCAACATTGTCAGGAAAAATTGAAATTTATTGTGAACATATGGCAGAATTGGATCATCCATTAATGCCACCTGTACCTAAGTATTTGAGTCATGATGAGCATTATGATTCTCCTAAAGCAAAAAAATATCCATTACAGCTACTTTCCCCTCATAATAAAAGACGTACTCATTCTAGTTTACACCACATGCCTTGGTTAGAAGAGATTGACCCTCATGCAGTCTGGATAAATCCTGTTGACGCATTGGAGCGAGGTATTAAAAATGGAGATATAGTAGATGTATATAACGACCGAGGAAGAATTCGTATTCCAGCAAAAGTTACTGAAAGAATTATGCCTGGTGTGGCATGTGTTTATCAAGGAGCGTGGTATAATCCCGATAAAGATGGGATTGACATTGGAGGATGTGCAAATATATTGACAAACGATGGATATTCTCCAGGGGGAGCTTGTCCTATGAATAGTGCTTTAGTTCAAGTAGAATTAACACAAAAATCACATATGGAGAATTAAAAATGACCCAAATAGGCTTTTATTTTGATCAATCGCGATGTATCGGGTGTTATACTTGTTCTGTAGCTTGTAAAGATTGGAATAATATTGACGCGGGACCTATTAACTGGAGACAAGTAAAATCCATTGAAAGAGGAAAATTTCCAACGCCATTTGTGGCTTATTTATCAATTAGTTGCAATCATTGTGAAAATCCTCCCTGTATAAAAGTTTGCCCAGAAAGAGCTATTTCTAAAAGAGATTCCGATGGAGTTGTAATTGTAGATCGAGTAAAGTGTCTAGGTAATAATACATGCGAAATGCATTGCCTAAAAGCATGCCCTTGGAAAATTCCGCAATTTGGTACAGAAGAAAATGCAAAAATGCAGAAATGCAATTTCTGCATAGAAAGATTAGACCAGGGTCAAAATCCAATATGTGTGGAAGCATGTCCTATGTACGCGTTAGATTCAGGGCCTATAAATGAATTAAGAGAAAAATACGGAGATATCGTAAAAGCAGAAGGATTTGAATATAATGATAAATTTAAACCTTCTATAATTTTCAAACCTAAAAGTTGAAATGAATATCTGGAAGTTCTAAATTCTATTAATAATGGGCTCGAACAGGAGAAATTGTAAATGGATGATAATTTTAACAATGCAAGAGGCAATAGTTTTAAATCAATATGGCGCTTATATTTTATGCTAGCTTATTGTTTAGGGATTTTACCCGTAAATATTGAAAATTTACTGATATATCTTCCAGGGGCTACCCCGTCGGGCATAGGTTTGGTAACAGCCAGTCGTTTAGCAGTTGGAATATGTAGTGTTTTGTTCTTTGGATATTTTGGAGAAAAATTGGCAAACAAATTCTCGAGGAAAAAAATATTTTTATGCACTAATTTAGTATGGATTATTTCATATGGCCTAATTTCTTTATCGGTAAACTTCTATTTCTATTTTATTTTAGCAGTAATATCTGCTATTGGTGCCGGGGCTTTTATACCAATTGGGTTCTCAATTTTAGCTGACTATTATGAACCAAAAGAAAGGGGAAGTAAATATAGTCTTATGGCTTTTGGAATGATAATAGGTAGTGGTGCCGGGATTATATTTGGGGGATTATTGGGAAATTATACTGGACCTTTAGGCTGGCGTTTTGCCTATGCTTTAGGAGGAATATTAGGAATTCTGGCAATAATAAGCTATTATACCTCAGCTATAGATCCCGAGAGAGGTCGTGTAGAACCAGAATTTGAAGATCTTAATGGACAACTTAATTATAATTATAAAATAACCTATCATCAACTCACTCAATTGTTAAAAAAAAAATCGATACTAGCAATATTTCTTTACGTACTCTGCTCAGGTATTGCAAATGCTACTTTAAGTATCTGGGCTATTTTTTACATAACTACCAAAATTAATGATATCAACGCAAACTTTTATGCCACCACTATTTATATTTTAGCGGGAATAGGAGCAATTCCGGGAACTCTATTAGGTGGAAAATTTGGTGATTCCTTATATCATTCCGGAAAATTACGAGGTCGTATCATAATATCATCTGTCGGTGTTCTAATAGGGGTACTGTGTTTATTAGGATTTTACTTAATCCCATTTAAAATGGAAACTACTTTAGATATCGTGTTATCTTGGATTTTTTTTATAACAATTGGATTTTTCGGAAATTTTTTCGCTTC
>JBHLNT010000125.1:0-11963 GCA_048941265.1 Promethearchaeota archaeon | reverse complement strand
CTAAATGAGCTAATACTTTCCAGTCGTCCAGCAATTCCCCTATCTAAGGCTAATTTAGTTTGGCGAATAAGATCTATGATTAGGCCTGCTGAATTTGGAGAATCTTCAACTCGTAATTTCATATCACAAACCAGTGGTAAACCTCCAAAAGTGGTTCCATTAACTCGGATATAACAAATTTTTTTATCTCCTAAAAATGGGACATAATCACTAGGACCTATCCTACAACTAACCTTCTCTCCATATGGAAGAACACTTGTAACTGCTAAAGATTTTGATTTCCGTTTAGTCGTTAAGCGTTCTTCTGATTTCATATTATAGAAATCCCCATTTCCCCCTATATTTAATTGATAAGTATCATTTATTATTACTCCTCGATCTAAGAATACTTTTGCGAGTGTTCTATGCATAATTGTTGCTCCGACTTGAGATTTTATATCATCACCAGCACAGGGGAGCCCTTTTTTCTCAAATTCAGCCACCCAGTCTTTATCCCCTTCCATATGTTCAGAAACAATAAATTCGGGAATTCCATTTATAAATGCACAATTTGCATCCAAAGCAGCTTGTGTATAAATGCGTGAAGCAATGTAACTTCCAACTGGAAGTAGATTCACTAAAATTTCAGCTTTGGTATCTTTTAATATTTGAGTAATATTAACTGGATTCACTTCCTTTTCATTATAAGCTTTAAAATAGTTATACGTATCAGAAATTACATTTCCCCTTGAATCTTTAGTTTGATAACATCCATCTGAAATAGGACCTGGATAACATATTGCATTTGATTTCGGCAAATTTTCTGGAAGAATAAAAGGATGGCACATGTTAGGTTCAGCGTAAATAGCTTCTGAAATATCTTTGCCAATCTTTGTAGTTGCTATATCGAATGCTGCCACTATCTTAATATCGGAAGGGTAGTATCCCCCTACTGAAGCATTAATCAATCCCGCTTGATATTTTACATCTTGTCTTATATTCTTATAGTATTCAATACCCATTACTATAGCTGCCGCCACATTACCTAATCCTGCAATAGCTACTCGTATTTCTTTCTTATCAGAATTATTCATCTTTTTTAGGTCATCCCCATAATGTATTTTGCTAATTTCTCTCCTGCTTCTTTTGGTGAACTTATATGTTCAGGTGGATTTTTAAAACCATAACTTGATATTTCGTTTATCGGACCTGATGCACTTTTTTGTAAAGCTATTTTAGTCGCCCTTATTACATCAACAAGAATTGCTCCGCCGTTAGGACCGTCTTGGGTCTGGATTTTAATATCCATTATTACATCTGCTCCTAAAAATCCACGCCCCACTAACCATAACATGGAATTCCGACTATTTCCTAAATGTGGGACATAATCTGAAGTCCCTGCTACAATAGGAGCATCAACTCTGAGAGCTGCGGCAACAGATTTACTTTTAATTTCCCTTTTTACATGACGCGTTCGATAGATTGTATTTAAGGATTCTGCTCCTCCTCCAACATCTAGAGCATAACTCTCCTTTATTTCAACTCCTTGATCTATCATTTGCTGTAAAAGGAGTTTATGAACAATAGTAGCTCCAAATTGATCTTGAAGGTCATCACCAATTAGTGGGAGCCCTGCATCATGAAATTTTTTAGCAAATATTTTATTTGTTGCAATTGAAGTTGGAGTTGCATTTATAAAAGCACAATCCGCATCTAATGCTTGTTCAGCATAAAACTCCACTGCTTCATCAGCGCCAGAGGGTAGTAAGCATAGGACGATTTCAGTATCCGTATCTCTTAGTTTATGTGATATATTTACAGAGGGAGCATTTGATGGATTAATCAATTCCATTGTTTCTTCAATTACTCCATCTTTAACAACTCCCATCGAAACTATCTTGTTTTGGTTACTCAAATTTACAATGATTTTTAATTCATTAGCTTTTAATGCCTCGTTAAGAGCCATACCTACCTTATTAGCTGAGATATCGAATGCTGCAGAGATTTCAATATCACTTATACGATACCCTGCAAATGTTGGAAATAGTAAACCTTTATTAAAGGAAGAATCTCTATAATATTCAATTCCTTGGATCAGGGCCGAAGCAGCATTTCCTATTCCTATTATTGCTAATTTTATTTTATTTGGCAAAATTTTTACCTTCTTTTAATAGAAAATAATAGAAAATAAACATTTCTTATTAGCTATGATATACTGTAATATTTTATAATAATATTTAAATCATATTAAAAAGAGTCAACACCTAATACCTCATAAATATTTCTAATTTACTATAAATCAACTATGAAATGACGATTTCTATTTTATTTTTTTAAATTCTTTTACAAATTTATTATGATAGGGAAAAATGGATTAAAGTTATTGTCGAACCACAGAGAAAGTAATTAAAATTAAAAAATATATTGGAGGAAAAATCATTTTGCAAAATATTAATGGTGTTATTGTCCCGAGCATTACTTTTTTTAATGACAGGTTAGAGATCAATAATGAATTAAATTCATTATTAATTCGACACATACTACTAAATGGCGCGGATGGTGTCTTTTTATTTGGAAATACAGGAGAAGGGATTGAATTTATTGAAAAAGTTAATGAAAAATCCAAATTCCTAGATTTAGCTTTACAATATACAAAGAATAAAACTCCTATTCTTCTTGGAGCCTTTGGAAATAATACTGAACAGGCAATTAATCAAATTGAGTTATTAGGTAAAGAGTATAAATTTTTAAATTTCGTTATTACTCCACCTATTTCAAAAAGGTTGGAAAGGAACAAATTAATAGGTTATTTCGAAAACATCTTAGGCTCGCTTACTTTAAACAATCAGATTTTTCTGTATAATAATCCCCATCGATTTGCCAAAAATAATATTAGCGGAGATACCGTAAAACCTCTATTTAAATTTGATAATTTAAAGGGTATTAAAGATACAACTACTAAACTTGAAAACACAAAGGGATTTATCGAATTTATAAGCGAAAATTTTGCAGTCTATTGTGGCGAAGAAATTAATTATTCTGCTTTTCTTAAGTTTGTTCCAATAAAACTTAGAAAATATTCAGGTTTAGTCCCTAGTATTAGTAATATATCTTATATATGCAAAAAAATGTTTCAAAGGGCCTTAGACGGGGAAGATTCGCAATTAGATAAATTACAGAGAGAATTACATAAGCAACAGAAAGGTATTTATGATACTAAAGGAGCTATGGGCCGAGAACCAAGAGGTTTAAAGCAAGCGTTTTATACTCTCTATAAGAATAAAATATCTCTAACAGAAAAAGAAGTCACATTTATGTCAAAAGAATTAAGAAGAATACTTGAACAAGACAAAAAGGATATGATAAAAAATACAGTAGAGAATATGATTTTATCAGAATGGATATTTAAAGTAAAATAAAAAAACATAATTTAAATTATTTAACTACTAAAGTTTCCTCAACTCTCAGAAAAAATAAAATCGAAATCAAGAAAAATACTGTTCCTAACGCAAAGATCCAATCTAATCCAAAAACGGTAGCTACTAATCCTGCTGTTATTGCACCTACAATCTGTGATAGTGTAAATACTATATTTAAGATACCGAAAAATTTACCTCTCTTATCCGGAGGCAATAAATCTTGAGACCAAGTATCCAGTATTGCTCGAATTCCTAATATAGCCACTAGTATAAACGGAAAAAGGATAAAAAACAGGAGTAAATTTACACCAGCTTCAGTCCTCACAAAACTAGTTGAAAATACACCAATACTGATGAAAATAATTATCGCAGGAACATATTTTTTTCGACCATGTTTATCAGCTATCTTTCCAAGATATACTGTAACAATTATTAATATAGGAAAACCCATACCAATTGCCATTAAGAGTTCTAAAGTTGTTAGACCTAAAGCGAATAAATATATGAATAGAAAAGGTAAGATACACCCGATCCCCGTTTGGAATATTAAATAGGCCAATGTGATTTTATAAAATTCTTTTTGTTCTTTAAATTCTTCAATGTCTATAATTTCTCTAAGCTCAGTAAAAAATTTTTTTTTAGGGGGTAAATCTGTAACCGGTTTTTCTTTGATAAAAATAAATCCAATTATTCCACATAAAGCGAAAGTGATGCCTCCTATTCCAAGAACAAATAAATGACCTTCTTGAGTTAAAATTGTTCCAGAGCCTTTTGGATTATCAATTGCAAATAATTCATATGAAATTAAAAAAATTGCTACAGCGAGTAAAATTCCTAAATTCGCAAACGATTGTATAATTCCATTTGCTCTCCCGCGTAATTCTGGTTCAATTGAATCGGGAATGAGCGCTCTTTCACCCGCAAAGTATGCATTAGAAAAAATTCCAATTATCACTACATCTAAAAATAAAGCCCAGTAAAAATTTGGAGAAAATGCATAAATAATCATTGCTATACCAGATATAATTCCTCCGATAAGTAAATAGGGCTTTCTTCTCCCAGATTTAGAACGAGTATTATCCGAAATAATTCCCCATACTAAAAGGAAAATAAGTCCCATAATTGCAGATAACGAAACCATAATCGCAACATGGATTTCTGTTAAGCCCAAAACATGAATAAGATAAGTATTGAGGAAATTCTGCTCAGCAAAGCCAAAAATCATATCAGCCGCGAAAATAATTCCTATAATAAAGGTCTGTATCTTCAGTTCTTTAGTAAAGATTTTTTCATCTTCAGTTTTATTCATATAAAATCCCCAAATGAATTGGTTGTTTTTCATAATTAATTATTCAATATTAATTGAACTTAATGCATGAATTATAAAAAGAAATTTAATACTTTTAAAAATTAGAATCCTACGTAAAAAGTAAATAGAAATTTAAAAAAATAAAAAAAATTGAAGTTAATCTTCAGTTATCAAGGTTTCTCTTACTCTCCTAAAAAGAATAATGGAGCCTAATGAAAATATAGGGGCAAATGCAAATACCCACACAAGACCATAAACTGTTGCAATAATACCCCCTACTATTACCCCTATAACCTGCGATATCGTACTAACTACATTTAAAATTCCTATGAATTTACCTCTTTTGTCTTCTGGAAGGAGATCTTGTGACCAGGCAGCAAGAGGTACGTCAAGCCCTAGAAGCCCTATTAACATTAGAGGCATCGCAACTAGCAGAATTACCATTTTGTATTGAGGATAAAATAAAGCAAGTGGCATTGTGAAGAATCCTATGCTAGCGATGATAATTCCGGGGGCAACTGAAGCTTTTCGGCCAAATTTATCAGCAACTTTTCCTAGGATTATCATTACTAATATGATTAATGGAGTAGAAACTGCTATAATTGAAAGGAATTCAAGTGTAGTCAATGCCAGTGAGAATAAATAATTAAATAGGAACGGAAGTACTACATAGATATGAGCTCTAAAAATAGTTTGTGCTAAAACAATTCTAAAAAACTGATTTTGCCTTCTGAATTCTTCCAGATCAAAAATCTCTTTTAGCTCAACCATAAAAGTTTTTTTCGGAGGCAATTCTGAGGCCGGTGATTCTTTCAAAAGGGTAAAACCAATAATACCGCAGAGAATTATTGCCACACCTCCAATGATGAATAAAAATAAATGGCCCTCCCGGGTTATGATGTTTCCTGTACCTCTTTTTATAGTATAAATTTCATTTGCTACTAAGGTTAATCCAATAGCAATTAATAACCCAATGTTCCCTAATGCTCCGGCAATTCCATTAGCTCGCCCTCGATATTCAGGTTCAATTAGATCTGGTATTAATGCTCTCTGAGCCACATAATATGCGTTCGAGGCAATTCCAATGATAATTACATCTAAAATTATGCACATTAGAAAATTTTCTGCAAACGCAAACGCAATCATTGCAATACCGGCTATAAACCCAAACAATAAATAGGGTCTTCTTCGACCGAATTTTGAGCGAGTATTATCGCTTTTAATACCCCAGATTATCATCCAAATCAATCCCATAGTAGCTGAAAGTGATACCATAATGGATATATAATAATATGGTAAATTTAAGATATGATCTAAGTAGGTATTGAAGAAGGATGCCTCAAAATAACCGAAAATGGTGCTTCCTGCGAGCATTATCCCTACTATTAATGCAATTTTCCTTATTTCTTTAGGTAATTTTTCTATTGGTTCTTTTTTATCGATTTTTTCCATTTAATATCCCAATTAATTATTTAATCGTTTAATTATTGCTATATTGGAATTTTCTTTTAATAAAGATTTATGAATTTTGAAAACATTTTATCTCTTAATTATGGCAAAAAAAGTAGTATTTTCTGCGAATTTAGAACATGATGTAATAAAAAGAGTAATACCAATTTTAAAAAAGAAAATTAGAGATATTAATCTTGTCTTACATGATCCTACTAAAGATTTTTTGGATTTAGAAGATTTACCGAGATTATTTGGAGATGCTGATATGTTTATTGTTAAAATTGGTAGCCAATGTTCTCTTGATTTACTTCATTTTGCCAAACTCTATAATATTCCAACCTTACATGACATTGATACAGTCTTAATGTGTAAGGATAAAGTAGCACTAGATCATGCTTTAAGAAAGGTTTTTAATGAAAATTTAGCAGATTTTAAGAATATTTCAGTACCAAAATCTTGGACTCAGAATTTAAAAAATTTTGATAGATTTAAAGAATGGGCTAAGAATAAATTGCCTATAGTAATTAAAAGCCATTTTCAACACGATAAATATATGAGGTTTAATTTTTTAGTAAAAGAAATAGAGGAATTGGAAAAATTCTGTAAAATGTACTCAAATTTTTTATATTACGATGTTTATATCCAGGAATTCATTGAATGCGACGGGATTGACCGAAAAGTTTATGTGATAGGAGATAAAATCTTTGGAATTAAAAGAGAAAATCCGATCTATATCTATTTGAGAGAAAATCCTGAGTCCATTGATGTTGATAATATTTCTCGGGATGAATTTAAGGTTCCTAAAAACCTGAAAATTTTAGCTAAAATTCTTTCAAGAGAATTAAAGCTGAAGATCTTTGGATTTGATTTACTCAAAAGTTTAAAAGATGATCTATTTTATTTAATTGATTTAAATGATTTTCCCGGTTTAAGAGGGATAAAAAATATTGATTCTATTTTAGCTGATTTTATACTAAGCTTGTTTTAATTTTCAAGTTAAAGAATTATTTTAGGGTATTAGTCTAACTCAAGTAAGAGAGTTCTTGAGTTGTTAATGAAATTTTCAAGAATAAAGATTACTTCTATTTTTTTATATAAGTTTGTTTTAATTAATAATAATAAAAATTGATAGAAATTACAATTTCTAAGCTTTAATTATAAAAGGATTTTGGTCCAATTTATTAAAATAAAATAATAAAAATAGTTTCTGTTGAAAATTATGACATCAGATGCTGAAATCGAAATGGAATCGCCTCCGCTATTTGATTATCTTCGCCAATCAATTCCTATGGACGAATTACTCGACTATGCGAGTCCAAAGAGAATCAGGAGTATCGATTTTGTCAAAGGGCTTGCGATTATTATGATTATGATGGCGCATATCGCTGAAGCATGGTTGGACAATGATTGGCTGTATGTATACGCTATATTATTCTGTGCTTTAGATATTTTAGGTCCATCTCTCTTCGTTTACCTTTCAGCACTCAGTGTTATTTTTAGTATAAAAAATAAGGAGGGTGTTCTGCCAAGAAAAGTTATAAGAAATAGAGTATTTTCGAGAGGTTTTACGATTATGTTTATAGGGGTGATCATGAATTTGGCAGGGTTGAACCAGGCGGTTTATAGACCTCCATTTCCTTTAGTATTATGGGGTTGGAATATTTTAATGTTCTTAGGTTTTTCTCAAATAGCATCTTATTATGCTTTAAAGTTGAAAAAATCTTACAGAGCAATAATTGGTGTCGCAATTATTTTAATCTCTCCGCCATTAAGAGAATTTCTATTCCTTGGTAAAGATTCTAACATATTAATTTGGACATTACATTTTATTATAACTTCTCCAGCACCACAATTACCAGTTTTACCATGGATCTCAATATGTTTTTTGTCTACAATATTTGGAGAATACCTTTATGAGGCAATGATAAAAGGAACCCATCAAGATTATGTTGTATTATTTCGAATCTTTTTATTTTGGGGGATTGTATTTGTGATTTTTGGAGTCTCTATAGGACTTCGATTACGAAATTTTGATAATATGGAAGTAGATGAATATGTTCATTTACATCTATTAGAAGTCATGAACCAACAAGATATTTATCACTTTAAAGGGATCCCAGAATTTCTTATTAGAAGCACCTCAGCGAATATGTTCTATAATCTTGGTGCAGGCCTCGTAATAATAGCAATTAGTTTCTATTTTATTGACCTTCACGATCGAGATAACAAGTTCATAAGAATGTTGATTTACTATGGAAAAATATCTTTAAGTCTATTTTTAATCCATTTGATGTTTGCAGGATTATTTTTAAGACAGCTAAATATTGTTGTGTTCTTATTTGCTATTTTTGCATTCGTGGGCTTTATGGGATTTTTTATGTATATATGGAATACCTACGCTAAGGGCATAGGCTCCCCTGAGTGGATCATGGTACAATTCAGTCGTGTCGGTCGTAAAACAGGTGAGACTGTAAAAAAAGAGATTAGGAGAACAGAATCGATGATTAGACAATTTTCTCAATCAATTGCGATTAGAAAAAAGACTAAATTAGAAAAGATGGAGGAATTCCTAGAAGAAGAAAAGAAAAAAAGACTAAAAAAGTTAAAAAGAAAAGAAAGGAAAAAGAAAATCAAATCAGTACATAAACAAATGGGATTTAAAGAGTGAGAAGAATAACTTTTTTTACTGTCTCATTTTTTTAGCGTTCCTGAATGAGTTTAAAGCCTAAATTATTCAAACCTTTAGTTAAACAATCTTTTATCTCATCCCGCGCTATTCTAAACCCTTCTATTCCTTTCATTGAGGGATCTGGGATATTTCCGCATTCACCGGCAAATTCTTTTAACGTAAAAACGTGTTTATTATTTGATTTAATATATTTTTTTATCTGATCTTTATGCTGATTGGTTAAAGTTAAAATTAAATCTGCTTTTTCGATGAGATGTTGATGTTCTTTTTTCTTTAGATCCACAGATAATGCTGTTTCAGAGAGATCAATTCCTTCTTCCCTCATGGCCATATGTGCGTCCATTGATATTAGCATTCCGTCTCTAGCATTAGAAGCAATTCCCCCTGAGTTAATTTCGACATTTAGATTGTTTTCATAACAGAAATTTTTAAGGTAACCTTCGGTCATTCTTGATCTAGCAGTATTAACGCTGCACACGATAAGTATTGATTTGTAAGGAAATTTATTATTCATATATCCCGAAATTTAATCAATATTAATTAAATAATATTAATTAAAGATATTTTTAAAAGTTTGAAGATTTCTGAATTTTTACAGATAAATAGTTATATTGAGAACCAATTTTTTAAACTTTCTTCTCGGGTTCCAGTTTTTCTTCTAGTTTCCCATAGTGCTTCATAGGATTAGAATTGTCGAATGGAAACTGCCGAGTCCAACCCTCTTTTTCTAACTTACTTAATGCCCGAGCACAATTTTGACAATATATAGTAGCACATTCACATATAAAACTATTAAATCGTAAAACCTTGTCTCTACACACTAGACAGATGTCTTTCACTTCATTGAGGGTTTCATATATATCAGTAGTGTTCATAACATTTTTCTCTGGAATTTTTCGAATAATTTCACTAAACGGAATGCCAAAAAAGTATCTTTTAAATCCATTAAGATCGTCCATACTTTCTTTCTTATCCATTTTGAATTTTAACCAGTCAGGTGGTTTTTCAATTCTATTACCTGATAGTTTTAAACAATTCAAATTTTTCAGATCATTTAATGATTCGGGGATTTCTTCGATAATATTATTTCTTAAATTCAGACGTTTAAGCATAGTTAATTTCTGTATTGATTTTGGAATAACTTTGATGTCATTGTTTGGCAACTCAAGATCCTGTAAACACTCTAAAGAACATAATTGTTCCGGGATTAATGTTAAATTTGATAACTGTGAATGAAAAAGATAAATTCCAGTAACTTTACCGTTATTATTTATTTTATAGTGGCGTGCTTTTTTGCGATAGAGGATTAATTCATCATCTCTAAGTCTTTTTAGTTTGAGGCCAGTAAGAATTTCTAAAAGACCTAATACAAAAGCGTCGCTTGAAGTTACTCCTTCCCAAATATATTTTTTACTGAAGTATTTTTTCGCTATAAATATTATGGATTGCGGAATTACTTCTAATTTATGATTACGATTCAATGATAATTTTTTAAGCATGTGAAGATTAATTAAGGAATCAGGAAGAGTAGTTATTTTGCATTTACTTAAATCAAGTGTTCTTAAGCCACGAAGCAGTCCAATTGACTGTGGTAATGTCTCGATATTGTTATTTTTTAAAATTAAATGTTTTAATTTAGAAAGTGAACTAATTGATTCTGGTATAATATTCAATCCCCAATTACTTAGATTTAATGCTACAATATGCTTATTTTTTATAGCACACATCATATAATTACCGTCAATCACGCCATTTACAGTATTCGAAGAATAAATCTTAAAGTAATTGGTATTAAAAAAATTAACACTTAATTCTAAGTCTAAAAGAAATAGTGCTTCTTCAGAAACCACTCCATAAATTACTGATAATCTTTGGTTTAAATCTCTTTTTAATTTATTGATAGAATGTTCATTACCTCCTTTAAACAGATCGTGCAACGTTTTTAATACTAAAGCGGAATTATCATAAGAGATTGTCCATTTTAATGATGAAAATCCCTCCTCCAAGAAATTTTTAAAAATTAATTTAGCAGCAGATGCTCTTACTTTTGGATTTTCATCAGATAATAAACAATTTTCAAGATATTTAAAAATCCCCTTTTTTTTATAAGCAATTCTATCAATAATTTCTAGACTTTCGAACCTAGTTTTATAATTATCACTATTGTCAATTAATGAAACTAAAAGTTCTAAAGCTGCTGATTTACTTATTTTCTTATTCACTACGCTATTATAAATTATCTTGGCAGTTATGGGAGGGGTAATAATAATTTCACATTATCGATAAATTTCTATTGTATTGAAGAATATTACTTAAATTATTTGTTAGACATTTATATATTCAATGATTTAGTCCAATAAGTTATAGGATATACTAATCCATTAATATAGTCAAATACGAAAAAGACAGATTTAATTAAAACTCTCCTTACTGCTTGCGAATTTTATGCCCTTCTTTGTCATATTTTCTAAAGAAACTGAAATATTTCCGGGAGGTAAATCAATTCCTTTAGCGAGATCAATAAGAAAATAAACTTCAAAACCAAAATCGACACCATCCATAGCTGTAAAATAACAACAATAATCTAACGCTAATCCACAAATAAAAATACGTTTAATATTAACAGATTTCAAATAATCTGCTAATCCAGTCTTATTTTTTTTATCATTATCTAGAAAGCCTGAATAACTATCTATTTCAGGATTCATACCTTTCTGTATTATTTTATTAGCTAAAGCAATTTCAAGAGCTTTATGAAATTCTGCTCCTTTTGTATTTTGTACACAATGATCTGGCCATAGAATTGGTCCTATTCCCTCTGATTGATACTCGTCTCCGGGATTTTTTCCCGGATGACTACTAGCAAAAGATTTATGATTTTTTGGATGCCAATCTTGAGTTACTACCACAAATCCATGGTTTTTTTTAAATTTTTTAGCAATTTCATTGATCCCCTCTACTATTAAATCACCTTCTTCTACAGGTAACGCTCCTCCCGGGATAAAATCATTTTGCATATCAACAATGATTAAGGCATCACTTTTAGCATTTATTCTGATATTTTTTTCTAAATTCAAATCTTCAACTTTCATTGTTAATTCCCTATGGTAAAATG
>JBHLNT010000341.1:0-2968 GCA_048941265.1 Promethearchaeota archaeon | reverse complement strand
AAACACCGGCATTTCTAACTCCTAATTCATTTATCAATGCTTTAACTTCATCTTGATCCATGGTTTGCTCTCCTTTAGACGTAAAATGAATACCTCCCTGTGTTCGCTCTTTAATAACAATTCGTGGAGGTTGAGTATTTAACCGAATTCCTGCGTTATAGAGTTCTTTTCTAATTGTTTCTAAATCTGAAAGATTAATTGTTCCATCTTCACGAAAACAAATAATGATTAAAATCAATTCTGCAGATCTCACAGCTCCTAATACTTCTTTACCTCGTCCCTTTCCCATAGCTGCACCTAAGATTATCCCTGGTAAATCAATAAGTTGAATGTTAGCCTTTTCAATATTCATCATACCTGGAATTGCTGTAATTGTTGTAAAATCATACGCAGCCACTTTAGAATGAGTATCCCCTTCGGTTAGCAAATTTAGGAGAGAAGACTTCCCTACTGAAGGAAAACCGATAAATGCTACTTGAGCATCACCGGATTTTTTAATTCCAAATCCCGTGCCGCCGCCTTTTTTAGAACTTGCGATTCGAATCAAATCTTCACGGAGTTTAGCGATTTGGGCTTTCATATAATTTATACTTTTCATAGTATGTTTATTTGGAACTGTGTTTGCCAACCGTTCTTCTAATTCTTTAATGCGTTCTTCAACTTTTTCACTCATACCTATTAAAAAAAATGAGGCCAAATCAAAAAATTTTACCTAAATTACAATGTGAGTTTTTGAAATATATTATACTTTAATTTTTATAAGAAAAATTATTAAAGGCTATTAACCTTTAGATTATGGAAATATAATACATGATAGAAAAAAATGCAACCTCAATTAGGAGATATAAGTATCATTAATGATTTGAAATCAACTGAATTACATCCTAAAAATCAAATCCAAAAGGATCGGTTATTATCTTCAGAGCATTGGCTATGTATGGAACGTGCTAAATTTTATACAGACAGTTATAGAGAAACAGAAGGCGAACATCCCTCTATTCGCTCTGCGAAGGCGCTTAAAAGAACATTCGATAATATGACTATAGAAATCTATCCAGATGAATTATTAATCGGAAATAGGTCTTCGCAGTATATAGCCCCCCCAATTGCTCCCGAAAGGGGTGACATAACTTTTATTTTGAAAACGGTTTTTCCTGATCTCAGAAAATTTGGCTATCGCATCACAACTGAACATAAAAAACTACTTTTTAAAGACATTATTCCCTATTGGAAGGGAAAAACAATTCGAGATATAAAAGTTAAAAAATTTGAAGAAGCCGGATTATACAGTAAATTAAATTTCAGTTTAGAGGAAATTAAAAGAAAATCGCGAGCATTCGGTCTCTCAACATTAATGAAATTATTTCTGGAAGAGAATGCAAAAACTAAAGAAAAGGTTAAATTATTTTTTCGACTACCAAAAATGCTTAAAGCGATAAAAGGAGGAACCGCAGACAATGTAAAGGGCAGGGGGCGCTGTATTGATACGCAAGCCCATATTGTTGTCGGTCATAAAAATGTTTTAAAATATGGCTTTCAGGGTATCAAAAAGAAAGCTAATGAAAGGTTAAATATTACGGAAAATGGCTCTGAAAAAAAATTCCTCGAAGCTGTTATTATTGTTTGTGATGCTATGAGAGATTTTAGTTCTAGATTTTCAAATTTAGCACAAAAAATGGCGAATACAGAAAAAAATGATGAAAGAAAAAGAGAACTATTAACCATCGCAGAAATTTGTAAAAATATCCCATGGAAACCTCCAGAAACGTTTTATGAAGCCTTACAAGCATTATGGTTTACTCAAAATGCGGCAATTATAAGCTATGGAGCGGGAAGCGGAATTACTCCCGGGCGTGTTGATCAGCTACTATATCCATATTACAAGAAAGATATTAAGGAAAATAGAATTACAAATGACGATGTCTTACGGTTAATTGAGGAATTTATTATAAAGATAAATAATAACGTGGTAATTTGGCCTAATATTATCGGATTACGTCTAAATCATTTAGGTACTGATATTGAGAATATTACCATTGGCGGATTAGGTCGAAATGGAGAAGATGCAACAAATGAACTCTCTTATCTATTTATTGAGGCTGTCAAAAACACAAAATTAGCAACATCCGTATCGTTTCGGTTCTCACGAAAAAGTCCCAAAGAATTTATCAAAAGAGTATTAGAATTACACAAATATACCAATAGCCCTGCGCTGTTTAACGATGAAATCATTGTCAAGGCCATGGTTCGGGATGGATACTCAATGGAAGCCGCGAGAGATTATTGTTTAGTAGGGTGTGTTGAACCAAGTGGGAATGGGGATACATTTGGTGCAACAGGAGGTTCAAAGCTTTATTTCCCTTCTATACTCGATTTAGTGTTTAATCGGGGGAAAACAACTTTTTTTGGAGCCCAAGATACAATAGACACCGGAAATCCAGAAGAATTTAATACGTTTGAAGAGTTTATGAATGCTTACTATACACAACTCCAATATATCGTTGATACGGTCGCAGAGGCTACTAACTTAAGAGATGATATTTGGGACGATCACTTTCATAATCCTCTAATTTCCTGTACTATTGATGGATGCATTGAAAATGCGAGAGATATGACTGATGGAGGCGCCCAATATAAATTCCAAGCAATTGGTGGGGGAGGATTAGGTACTATTGTTGATTCCTTAGCTGCCATTAAAAAATTTGTCTATGATGAAAAAAAGATTAAAATGGGTGAATTGATTGAAGCCATACAATCTAATTTTAAAGATAGTGAGACTTTAAGACAAATTCTAAAAAACGGTCCAAAATTTGGAAATGATGATGATTATGTAGATTCCATTGCTGTAGAATTAGTAGATAAATTCTGTAATATGGTATTTAATAAGAAACTAAATCGCGGAGGTCATTTTAAAGCGAGTTTTATTTCTTATGGTCTTAATGTATATGAAGGGGCATTAGAACCCGCG
>JBHLNT010000340.1:0-2974 GCA_048941265.1 Promethearchaeota archaeon | reverse complement strand
AAGATCAAAATATGGACCTGACGGGACTTGAACCCGTGACCTCTTGAGTGCAATTCTTGCTTATTCAAGTATTTGAATAAGGGTCAAGCGATCTTCCGCTGATCTACAGGCCCAGTTGATAATGATTTTTTACACTAATTAAAAATCTTTATTATTAAAAATTTTTATTGTTATTCTCTGCAAACCTAAAATAAAAGAGAAATCTATTAATTTAGAACCTTCTGAAGGTATTATTTCATATAAAAAAATGTTTGCTTTTTATTGTTTTTTCAACATATGTTTTCAACTACAAATATTTACATAAACTATAGAAGGAGGTTAGAATAATGAATCAGAAAAATTCATACAAGTTAGTTGTTATCATAGGCGCTATTTTTGGTATGGCTTTGATAACTTTCATGTATATTATGTATAGCTCATTAATTACTTCATCTATCGTTCAAACTGATGGAATGTTAACTTTAACAATAATTATTTTAATTAGAATTATTGCATTAACATCGGTAGCCTATTATATGTTCCATAAATGGTTTAAACAGGAAAAACAGTATTTTTCTGACATACCTTTTTTATTTGGATTATTTTTCCTCATTTTAACTTTTGGGAAAGCGATGGATTTGATCTGGGATCTTATCTTTTTTTCTATAGATGATGATACAATTTTACTCCTGTTAAAGATACGATTTTTTATTATTATCTTTACTACCGCTCCAATGGTTTTTCTTAGTATTAGTATGATATTATACTATTTTTCGCTCAAAGAAAAATATAAAAATCTAAAGGAGGAAAAAATGCGTAATAAATTAAGCCAAAATATTCTTGCTGGGACCATCATAATTGAAGGTATCGCAATTATTATTGCCCCTGACAGAAATTCAATAGCAATAATGCTTCCTTTAATTGTTCTGCCCTCAATTTCTGTAATAGTTTGGCTTTTTTATTTCTCTTATAAAAACAAGGCACTCAGCCAAGTTAATTCTAAAATCTTAACAATAGGATTTGGAGGGTTATTAGTATCTCAGACTTTACGTCCCATAATTCAATATATTTTCGGTGAAACTACTACATATATTATTATATGTGAAATAATTGATTTTTTTGTCTTTTTCGTAATAATTTTAGGATTTTTTGTAAAAGCTAAATATGCTGAAACTTAAGACAAAAATTTTTAATTTTTTTTAATTCTTAACATATTTAAAAGATCTAGATCCTCAGGAAGTAAGTTAATACTACAAATTTCACCTATATAATAATTAAATACAATGTAATCCTCAAATTCATCAGTTTTTTTATTATATTCCCAACTAGGAATATATCCTCTTGGTGTAAATCCAATGTCATGGAATAATTGCTGATGTGTGGGTTTATATGCGGATACAAATACTTCACTGTATCTTATATTCATTAATTCGATAGTAGATTTAAATTCCTGAAGAAAAACAAATAATTCTTCCAGATTTTTTATTTTATATGTTGTTTTTTCAAAATTTTGATTTGAAATTGTATATATAAATTTGAAATATGAGTCAGATCCCTCGAATTTATAAGAAATTTTTTCATAACCAAATTTTTTTTTAGAGATTTTTATCACTAGACTATTTCTAAACTGATTAATTTGATTTTTGTTTAAATTTATTTTAGGAAAGCAAATTTGGACATCTCCCAATTGATATCTTTCATTGGAATATAAAAAACAACTTAAGGCCTCTTGGATAATCTTAGGTTTACTATTACTCCTTAATTCTTTAAGAGCTTTCTCTACATAAATTATCCCCATAATATCAGTTTCTATTTTATCAAAAAAAATATCTTTATTTGGAAAAATTGCAATAGATTTAATGCCACAAACTGCCGTCATATATTGGGATGTACAATGGGCTGTTCTATTTTCACAATACCATACCATTATTCTATCACCATATTTTCCCCACATCCAGATATATGACCCCATAATTGCTTTTACAACGTCTAATACTCCTTGATATTTTTTTTTCACCATAAAACCCCCCATATAACCTTTTTTGTTTTCAAAATCAAGAATACATTTAAAGCAGCCTAGAGTATTATCATACATATCTTTAAATAAAATAAAATGATAATTTGGACTCAAAATCATTCCCCGAACTGCATTTTCATCTTCCATTTCTTTATATGGATAGGTCCCATTGTATACTTCTTTACTGATCTCAACTAATTGTTTAGCATCTTCTGGTTTCGCTAATTTTAAAATAGGATTTAATTTATGATTTTCTATACCTGTTTCAATTTCAAAATCTAAAAATAGACCTTCTTCAATTTTTTCATTAGGAGAATCTTTGAATAAAGCTAAGAATTGATTAATAGATTTAGGATATAATTTTTCGTGTGGGATTATATTTGTGTTAAAAATTTCTTGAGTTAACATTTCAAATCAAATTAAATGGAATTTAATATTTTTAGCAAGTTTTAAGGGTAATTATCTTGGTTATTTATAAAGAAAAAATGTAAAGATAGAATGATAGAAGTAATAGATATTTCGCTATTCATCGTTTATTATTTTCATGATATGCGCTATTTTTAGGGAATCTTTGTAAGTAAATTAACTTTATCTCGCTACAGCATGGAGATCGATTCCTTTAGATGTGAAATTATTGTTTTCCAATATTTATATTCAATTATTTTTATCCAGTAAGAATACATAATAAATATTGATTTTTAGAATCATATAATTTGAAAGAAAATCATAATTCCTTATTAACTTCTATTGGAAATATATGATCATATGACAATAGATGCACTTAGGAATCAAATCATCTTTAAATCAGTAGATTTTAGATCCAATTAAAATTTTTTCTTTAAATACCTTCAAAATAATAAGACTAAAAGCTTAATAAAGTTATTAGAAGAGATGATACTTAGAATATGATAAATAACACTCAAATCTGTCAGCTTGAGCAAATTATTGTAAAAGATTCTCGAAACCTAAATGAGATAA
>JBHLNT010000124.1:0-12057 GCA_048941265.1 Promethearchaeota archaeon | reverse complement strand
TTCGTCTCTTATGTTTTCTCTGATTCTTTCATTTTCTCATACTTTTTTACTTTTGACTTTTCTCTGATTATTCGTATCTTAGTTAGAAAGGCGAATTTTCAAAGTGATTATTTTAATTAGTAGATAATTCTTTAACGATCTTTCTGGAAATGGATCGAGGAAGAATTCTATTAATCATATTTAGGTCGATTGGAATGATGCTCTAATAGAAAAGCTTAAATATTATTATCTCTACTTAGTATTTAATTACGGAAATAATATATAATTGATACTTGAAAAATGAGAATTGAATTAAAAGGCAGTATTCCTGCACTAATTACACCTTTTACTTCTGATTTAGATATAGATGAAGATTCTCTAAGAAGTTTAGTGGACTTTCATATAAAAAATGGATCTGATGCTTTAGTTGCATGTGCAACAACAGGTGAATCAGCAACAATGACTCATTCAGAACATCATAAAGTAATGGAAATTGTGGTGGACCAAGTAAATGGAAGAATACCAGTTATTGCTGGAGCAGGAAGTAATTCCACAAATGAGGCAATTTCTTTAACGAATCATGCAGAGAATATTGGCGCAGATGCTGTATTGTCAGTTACTCCATATTATAACCGACCAACTCAAGAAGGATTAATTCAACATTTTACAATGATAGCAGAAAAAACTAATATACCCATAATAATTTATAATGTTCCTAGTCGAACTGGAATAAATATGGAAGGAGATACAACTGTTCAATTGAGTAAAATTGATAATATTATTGGTATAAAAGAAGCAAGTGGAAATCTCAACCAAATAACGGAAATCATTCTTGGAACTAAAGATAATCCTAATTTTAAGGTCTTATCTGGTGATGATTTATTAACATATCATATTTGTGCTCTTGGAGGTGCCGGAATAATCAGTGTAGCAGCAAATATTATACCCGATCGTATGTCAGGTTTTTTAGAAGTCTGTTTAAATATGAATTATAAAATAGCACTTTCTTACCATTTAGATTTATATCCCCTATTTAAGGCCTTATCTTTCGAGACGAATCCAGGTCCGGTAAAATTTATTGCGTTTAAGCTTAAAACTGCGGGAATATCAAATTGGTTCTTAAGGCCACCATTAGTTATGCCAACAGAACATAATCAAAAAAGAATAGAAAAAATTATACGAGATATGAATCTTAATTAGGTTTTATTTATCTAAAAAGAAAAAGAAAAATTATTCTATGATAAAAAATGTAATGAAATAAAGTAAATAAAGTGAAATAAATGGATAAAAATATAAAGATAGGCGTGCTTGGCGCTACAGGGATAGTTGGGCAGAATTATTTACAATTATTAGAAAATCATCCTTGGTTTGAAATAGTTGATTTAGCGGCATCACCTAGATCTGCGGGTAAAACATATTTAGAGGCCGTTGGATCGAAATGGCATATGCCAATCACAATCCCAGATTCTATTAAAAATTCTATTGTAAGGGATGTACAAGATTATGATTCTATCCCTGAGAATTTAAGTTTTGTATTTTCTGCAATAACTATGCCTAGCAAGGATCAAATTAAAGAAGTTGAATTTGAATATGCTAAAAAAGGAATACCCGTAGTGAGTAACAATTCAGCGCATCGATGGACTCCGGATGTTCCAATGATAATACCTGAGATCAATTATGATCATATCAAAATTTTACCTATTCAACAAAGAAATAGGAATTTTTCGAAAGGTTTCGTGCTTGTCAAACCAAATTGCTCCGTACAGAGTTTTTTAACTCCCATTTATGCCTTAGAAAAAGCGGGTTATAAAATTGAGAAATTGATAATTACAACGCTTCAGGGTGTTTCAGGGGCAGGTTATCCCGGAGTTCCATCTTTAGATATGATGGATAATATAGTGCCATATATCGGCGGAGAGGAGGAAAAAACAGAACAGGAACCATACAAAATCTTTGGAAAAGTTGGTGAAGACAGAATTATTAATGATGAGTCTATTCAAATTAGTGCCACTTGTACAAGAGTTCCCGTTAGTGATGGGCACACAGCATCAGTGAATATGAGATTTAAAGATAAAAAACCGAAAAAAGAAGAGATCATAGAAATATGGAATAATTTTAGATCATTACCTCAAGAATTAGATTTACCTTTTGCTCCAAAGCAACCAATTATTTACCTAGATAACATTGATAGACCACAACCAAAAAAAGATAGGAATAACGATAAAGGAATGGCAATTACAATTGGAAGATTAAGAGAAGACACTGTTTTTGATTATAAATTTGTAGCGTTAAGTCATAATACAATAAGAGGAGCTGCCGGAGGGGCAATTTTGAACGCTGAACTTTTAAATGCCAAAGGTTATATTAACTAATTCAAAAAATAATAAAATCTATTCTTAAATAACTTTTATTCAGAGAAATCATGATTTAAAAGTGAATATTTATATAAAATTAAAATAAATTATCTTTTAAGAAAACATTCTCTAATTAAGAATCAAATGAATTCAAAGTGAAATTTTAAATGACATTAGAAACAATAGTAATTGGAATTTTTATAATTATTGGAATCTTGATGATAATAGGAGGAATAATCGGGAGCATGTTTTTGGGTTTAATACTTCCTTTTGCTGTTTTATTGGTAATTGGTGGTATTGCTCTCATTGTACTTACGATAATAATCTCTTATATATTGCTATGAATTACTTTTTTTTATTATATTTTAATTTCTTTCTTTTTTGAATAATGGATTTTTTCCATCACCGAAATATTAGGTTAGTATTTCTCTAAAATTCATGCTTATCAATTAAAACAGGTATAATCATTTTGAAAAAGCTATTCATCCCTTTCTCTTTAATAATTTTAAATTCAGGAATTTCGGGATATATATTAAAGTAATATTCTTTTTTAAATAGTTTAAAGATCTTGAATTTAGAAAAAAGCTTAAATTTAGCTAAGTTAGAGCTAAAATTGCCGATAATTTCACTTATTAAAAATTTATCAATATTAATTACAGCTGAAACAAACCCATATGTTTCCGACACAGTGCTTCTAATTACATCCAACGTATTTATTTTATGTTCTAAAAATAGTTCTTGCTTACTAATTGGAGTGATACTAACAAGTTCTCTATTTTGAATTTCAAATAATAGAGCAAAGCTGAGAGCATTCTTTATATATTCGACTTTATTAAAATTCTGTTTAACTATTGAAGTTACTAAGATCAAAATTTTCGAATTTAAGCCAAAATTAGAATATATTGAATTAAAAACTAACTGTGGTATTGCCCAATGTGAGATTTTTTTAAGATTTAGGTTGAATCGAAAGAGCCTAATCATAAAACGAAGGAAACTATTATAAACTAGTGGTCTAGGTGACCTATACCACTTATTTTCAAAATTCCTTATACCATATAGTATTTTTTGAAATATTAATTGTATATTATTCAATTTTAAAGGAAAATCTAATTCAAAAATGTCTAAAAAAAGAGAGATAATATCATTTTGATTTAAAGAAAAAACATTTTCAGTTTTAACCGTATTTTTAATGATATTCAGTTTATCTGGAATGTTTAATTTATCGATATCGATTCCTAATCTTTCTGGTGTAAAAATTGTAATAAAAGAATTGGAATTTTTTGAACTTGATTGTTCTTTATATAACTTTAAAATAAAAGACTGTTTATTTGTATTGAATAAAAATGATGTGTTATATTCCGGTAATATATCATAAAGAAATTCAAAAATATCAGAAAATCTAATTCCATTTAATAAAATTATAATGTTTTTTATAAAATTAAGGAAGTTAGGAGTTGGATAAAAATTAATCAAATTTTTCTCGACCAATACCTCTATTAATCCTAGCAACCTTGGAATAACACTATAGGTTGATAGATTTTTAGTTAAATCGCAATACTGATTTATTAAATCAATAGCTTTACGTTTAAAAATGCGAATCGTTGAAATTCTTACACCTGTGGTTTTAACTACGGCAATTTGTATTTTATTAAAGAATTTTTCAATATCTAACAAATCTATTTCTTCAAGTTCTATTAATTTGTTAGATAATTTTAGATATGATTGATGTATACCTGCTTTTTGTGTTTCATAAAGATATATACTTAAAATTTCTTTATTATCATCATAGATTATAACATCAAGAATATTTTGTTGGTCATTAATAAATTTAGGATAAAGAATTTCAAAAAAATAATACAATAAATGTGCATCAATATTCACCGGAGTTAAGGGAATCTGAACTATTTCTTTTATTTCTGAAGGATGCTCTAAGATTTGAATTTTAGAATTACTATTAATAATTTTTAACCAATTTGACGTGAACTTAGGATTTATCATTATTCATAATCCCTCCCAGATTTTTAGTTTATAATTAATTTTTTTATTTCTGAACGATTTAACCATTTTTTGAAATAAGTATAGGGTTGGCATCTTATTTTTACCATAAAATTTCATGAATAAATCAATACAGTCAAAAAAATTTGGGGGATTTCCGGGTAATTTAAGGATATTTATACTTTTCTTTAATTTAGTGCTTTTAATAGCATCATCTCCAAAAATTATAACATTATCTGAAAATTCTGGCTCTGGAGGATTTTCTCCTATAAGAAATGAAGTATTTGAGAGATATTTGATGTCTTTTATCATATATGTTTTCATAAGATTTAGTAAATGATAGGCTTGTACAAAATCCCCAATTTTTACATTACCAGTTTTAATCGAAAAATCTGGGATTTGAAGATCCTCTAATTTTGAAACACATTCTCTAAAATTTATTTTTATTTCATCAAGATTTTCTCCAATGATATTTATTTTAGAAATATCAGAGGTTCCTAAATTTCTATTGACAGCTTCTTTAAGTATAAGATTTTGGCTAACTTCATAATTTAATAAGTTGGATGTAATCATATCAACCGCAATTGCATCATTCCCCATCAATATTAATCCAGTTTTCTTTAAATTTGAATCTTTATATATATAAGGGCCAGCCCCTTCTAAAATGTAAAATATATCATTAATTACTAAATCTGGTTTTCTTACTGTATATGCATCTAGTATATCATTTATGCGATCCTTTATATCACTTCCTCCGTTTTTTTGAAAGGCATTTATGAATAATGAATAAGAATTAAGTACAGATAATCTTAATTTAAAAATTGGATCAACATTTACTTGGTTTACTGAAATTAATTTATCTGAATCTAAAATTATTTTATGAACTTTAAATTCTTTATTTTTTACGTTAACTTTAGTAAAATTTTGATTTTTAATAATTTTCAAATGGTCTTTTTTTACATTTTTAAGATAATAATAATTACTATAATCTAAAAACACTAGTTCTGCTCCAATTTTTAAGAAATAATTATTAAGGCCAATTAAATCGGATATGGCTTCAATAGTGATCCCTTTTAAAGGATAACTTCCAACATATACTTTTTTAGCTCCTGCCTTATGACATGAGTCAATAACGGCTCCAAGAGTGTCCATATTAGTATTAGTGGGAAATCCTTGAGGTAATATTAAATTGAATTTAATAAAAACTTGATCTCCATCCCTAATATACTTGGTTATACCCCCAAGTTTTTCTATTCCATTAAATACACACTCCTTAGGAGAATTCCCTTTACTTATGACGACATTCATGAATTCTGAGTTTGATTCTTTCATACTTATAGAGTTCTGTGGAAAATTGATTTATTAATTAAAATATTTTTATAATATTATAATTGAAATTTAATTAAAACTTTAGCGAAGTGATTGAATATCTTAGAAAAAAATATAGCTAAAATTCAAATCTCTCAATCGGATATGGCTATCCCTAAAAATGCGATTGGGATCGATCTTGGACAAACTTTAACAAAAATAGCATATCTTGAAAATCAAAATGATTTACATTTGGTAATATTGTCAACTCAAGCCGATTTTGATAAAATAAATAAGTTTTTAGAATCTAAACAAGAAAGTTTTGAAAAATATAAATTTACAGGCGGAAGAGCTTTCAATATTCATGAAAAGTTTGTAAAACGAATCGATTCAACCTTATTAAACGAATTTCAATCAAACGCAAAAGGGATTGAATCATTATTTATGCTAACTAAAAAAAAAGTTTTACCTGATTCTTTAATTATAAATATCGGGACTGGGACTTCAGTTCTTTTGAAGAAACAATCATTTAAACATATAGGTGGATCTGCAATAGGAGGGGGGTTCTTTATGGGATTTATTAAATTATTATATAATTTAGACGATTTTCAAAAGGCCATTAAGTTAGCAGAAACAGGAGATAGGTATAATATAGATTTAAAAGTATCTGATATTTATGAATCAAAAGATAATAGAATAAATTTAATATTTAGAGAATTTACTGCCGCTTCATTTGGAAAAATTGAAAATTATACCAATCTTAGCGATATAAAAAAAAAGGATGTAATTAATTCTCTAATTTGTTTAATTGGCGAGAATTTAGGAACTATGGCGAATTTAATGGCTGAAAATTATAAGATAAATAATCTCATTTTCTGTGGAGGATTTCTCCGAAATAATAAAATTTTACAGAGAATCTTATCAGTTATTTGTGGAATTAATAAAAAAAAAGCTATTTTTTTAAAAAATTCGGAATTTTGTGGTGCAATAGGTGCTCTCTTAAGTTAACTATAGTTACCCATAATTTCTTTAACTAATCAAATTCTTGATCTATTATCTCAATAAATTTGAGCGATAGTTTTAAATAATCCATTAAAACTTTTTTATTAATATTTTCTGGTGTATCTTCAGGAGAATGCCAATGTGGAGCTTTATTTCTTCCTTTTTCCGTGCCTTTTATTGCTGCTGCCTTATATCCCTTATGAATATAGCGGCATGCATCACACGATCCTATTATTAATCTCCCTCTTCTAAGTGGTAATATATCTGGATTTTCCTGTTTAACTTTTTTATGCGCATTTTCAATTTTTTCAATTATTTCCATATT
Source organism: Promethearchaeota archaeon (assembly GCA_048941265.1). Classification (GTDB taxonomy): domain Archaea; phylum Asgardarchaeota; class Lokiarchaeia; order Sigyniarchaeales; family SOKP01; genus LW40-45. The sequence continues at coordinate 5,094 of JBHLNT010000124.1, read as the reverse complement.
ATAAGTTGCCTTATGCATGTCTTTTAGTATAATGAGGATTTCATCACCATCACCAGATTCTTCTAAAACTACAGTATAAGCATTATCTAATATACCTAATTTTCCATATTTCTCTACAAAAGCTTTTGCACCTTTATCCCCAACCTCTTCACTTCCCATGCTTCCAACCCATACTTCAATGTTTTTTGGTTTATTTTCACTTAAATATTTTCCAATTGCAGTAGTCACAGCACTAGCCGCTAAATTATCATTTGCTCCAGGAACAACAACATCTCCTAAAAAGCCTCTTAAAACCCAGATAAATAGTGGATATATTACAATAAGAGGAATGAAATATAAAATATCTATAAAAGTTAATGAAATAATCCAATATTCTACGAGGATTATTGAAGATCCATAAATAATTAGTGCTATGAATTTCCAAATTGAAAAAATTATCGTATGGAACAAGAAATAGATTCCTAAAATTATTTTAATACGAGGAGGTTTTTTTTCATATGTAGCAATTTTCATTTGTTTGGCACTATCACTATGTCCCTCAAAGATAACACGGAATTTAGTTTCTTGTGTGGATTTTATAATACCAAAAACGTTGCTTGAAGTTCCTTTTTTAAATAGAATTCTAATCCATTCTTTCATTAAAATAAGCTCACTATATAGAATAAAAAGCCCTAATAAAACAAAAATGGAAGATAAAATAGGGAGAGGAAACATTAAAGGGATAAAGATTATCGAGATGGCAATCAGAATTCCAGCTACTTTTAATAAACCTTGTGGATAGAGTCCAGGATAAGTTTCAAATTCATCGATAAAAGTTTTATCACAGAATTTATCTAACTCACTTTTAATCCATATATTTGCGTCTTTTTCTTCTTGACTGCATGAATATCTAGGACCATATTTTTTACAGATAGTGTCAACAAAATTATACATATAATCGGAATATGAATCATCAATTTTCATAATAAAGCCTTACTTCCAATAAGGTTTAATTATTTAATGTATGAACTTAGATGAGTGGTTATTTTTATATTTTGTCTTGAAAAATGAGTAATCTGAGAAAATTTGAGCGCGAATCTTACATAAATTGTGTGCCCATGGAGACTTCTAGTCATTGTAATAATAATATATTAACCTCTTAGAAGCACTATAAAATGGGCACAAGTATAGTATGTTTTTTGAGCTAATAATTTTTTTCTGTAAAAAAAAGAAAATAAAAAATAAATATTTAAGAAAAAGTAATTTTATTCTGCCACCGCATGTTTACCTAATAAATCATCGTTCGATTTACCTAATCTTATTGCTAACTCAGCAATTATAGCATCCAGATAAGTAAAGGCAACTTGTTCAAAAGCAGTTCCTTCTGGAGTTAAAATTGCTGTGTCATCCCCCTCTTCAATAGCCCTATCTCTTTTCGTTCTTCCTTTTAATTTAATGGTTATATCACCCATACGGCCAATCGTTGTTTCAGGATGAGAGGTTATAGTTACAATTCCATAGGGTTTCACCTTATTGACATAGCTATTTAACAAGCTTACCACAATTTCAGTCGTTCCTGAACCTGATAGGACGATTAGTATATCTTTATCACGCATGGCGGGATTACTGGTTAAGTTGGTAATCATATAAGGTCTTGCACCTAAATGTACCAATCTTGTAGCGAAGCACTGTAAAATATATGCACTTCTACCTGATGCTAATAAAAAAAATCGTCTTTTACTAACTATTCCGTCATACATTAGTTCTATAAATTTTTGAGTATGTTGAAAATATTTTGGTTTATTGAGATGCTCCATATTATCTTGGAGATTTTTCATTATGAGCTCCATGGATTCAAAAAGAATTTTTCTTGCCGTCCCGTTTACCTTTTGATTTTCCTGAACCATCATTTTATTAACTTTAATTTTTTAAGGATATAATACTAGTAAGTTATGTTTAAAAAAATAAGTTTGGGTATAGATTAATTTTGAATTTTATGTTTTTAAATATCAATGTTAAGAGATTATTTTTATTTAGAGAATAATAGTTAGTTAAGCCAAATTTCAAAAAAAAGATAAGAATAAATTTTTCTAAATTAAATTAAAACTAGGTTTAGAAAATACAAGTAAGAAAAAAATAGAAAAAAAAATAAAAAGAATTAATTTTGAAATTGATATTCAAGAAATCTCTTTATTTGTATTTAATAGAAAGTAAAAGGTCATTCTTGTTTATTTTCTTCCTGTTTGCGTGCATGGTAAAGGCTCGAGCTTGTTCAGTCAATCCAGTTGCAGTTTTCTCAAGATGATCAATTAACAGATTTACGGCATCTCTGGCGACAATTGAGGCACCCTGTTGTTTCATGAGCCTTCGAATTGGGCTCCATGCAAATGCATGTTTCTTTTTAGCCATTTTTTATTCCTCCTTTAAAAAATTTTTTAAAGTTTTTGTTTTTAATTTTTTTTTAATTTATTTTAAAGTTTTCTTAGTTATTAATATGATCGAAGCTGTATTTAAACTTATTGGAGATTGAGTAAAGTCACATGAAGTTAAATCAAAAAAATATCGACGATATTCTTTATAAAGATTGAACTTTATAAAAGTTCTTATGATCGTAGATATGATCATATTACAAAATTTGAATTACATTATTTATAAGAAAAATACTTGATACTCGAAATTTGGCAAAAATACTTTCTTTTACTATTTCATTAATATTTTATGGAGAATTAAAAAATTTTAAATTAAGAGCTTTCATCCCGAATCTATGTTAAAGACTTTAATCCTCGGTATATAAGATTATGTAATAAATTAGATAATAAGTATAAATAGTTTTCAAAATGGAAATAAGGATAATTATAGTAATTCATTATTTTACGAACAAGTATGTTATGTAATAAATTGATTTAGAACCAAAAATAAGTTTTAATTAAGAGATTTTAATTATAAATTCGATATTACACATTATTAATTGCCTATCATTAAGTAATTTTGATTATATATTGCAGAGTTTACAATGAAATTATAATTTAAAAGAAAAATTTTAATTAACCTTAATACCTTTAAACTATTAAATAATTCAATAATTCGAGTAATATCAAAAAAGGTAAAAAAGATGGCACAACAAATTATGGTTCCAGGTGCTTGTGGAGTCGCAATAAAATGCAAAGATGGAGTTGTTCTAGGTAATGACAGAAGAGCGACATGGGGATATACGGTTACAAATAAATCTACAAGAAAAGTTTTTAAGATTACAGACCAAATAGGGCTCACAGCATACGGATTAATAGGTGACTTTCAGTTATTAGTAAAAATTTTAAGGGCTCAAGCTAATTTATATGAATTAGATGCTGGGACAAGAATTTCCACTAAGAGCATGGGTAAATTAGTTTCTAATTACCTTTATTCCCGTAAGATGTACCCATTATATACAAATTTAGTCATCGCTGGAATGGAAAAAGACGGCGTTCCTTCACTATATACTCTGGATGCAATAGGTTCTTTAATGCCTGATGATTATGGTACTGCAGGAACGGGGATGTTAATGTCAATTGGAATTTTAGAGGCAGAATATAAACCTGGAATGACCGTTGAAGAAGGTGAAAAATTAGTGGAGAAGGCAATTAGAAATTCAATAGCACGAGACGCAATGAGTGGAAATGGAATTGACATTTTGACTATAACTAAGGATGGCGCTACGGAGAAATTTATTGAGATTAAGGAATTAGGAGAATAATTTTTTAATCCACTTTTTTTAATACAAAGATTTACAAAAATTTCATTTTGATTTTGGATTATTGAATGGTGTCTTTAACTTGAAATTAATTAATAACTACTTTAATGACATTGAAGTAATAAATGGATTCACGAAAGAAGAATTAATTGAAATAAAAACAAAGCTACTAAAATTAAATTCAGATAAAGCTGATCAAACTGAAATTGACGAGTATCTTTCCTCAAAATTTTCAAGTTCATTAATTGAATTTTATTCAAATTATTTAAACGAACTGAAAACCTTTATTTCTAATAATCTAAAAACAACACAGGAATCTAAAAATAGGATTAATTTTTATCATTATTACATAAAATCTGGAATAAAAAATGAGATTAAAAAAATAATTAACAATTTGTTGAATTTTAAGCTAAATGGACAAAATACCAAGCGATTTTTAAAGAGCAGTTCTTTACTTGATGAATTGTTAATAAAGATTCAAGGTCTCATTAATGATTATGAAGATCTAACTTCTAATTTGAAAATTTCAGAAAATCAACTTAAAGGGATTTATGATAATTATACCTATATCTGGATTGAAGTCAATAAATTAAAAAATCTGTACTTTAAAATAGACAACTTAACAGAAGATATAACAAAATGGGAAGAATTCAGGGAGTTTTATGATAATTTTAAGAAAATTATGATGGAATCTACTAATAAAAAGGAACGTAAAAAAAAAGATTTTGCCATTACAGTACATTTCAATGATATTTATAGATTTTTCAGCAATCGAAAAAATGGAGATCTCGATTTTTATAAAGGTATAGTAGCTTTCTTGTATGATAAGAATATTATTGAGGAATACAAGGGCAATATAGAAGATATTGAAGAATTTGTAAATGTTCTTGATAGAAAAGAAGTAAAAAATAAAATTAAATCTTTAATGAATCCGATAATTAAAAATCTAGTTGAGGACAAATTAAAGGAGATTCTAAATGAAATTATTGAATTAGATAAGACATACAAATTGGATGAGGGTAAAAAAGAGATAAATTTAACCAAACTTTTAGAACAAAAGTTTGGCACTTATTTACCACAAATAATTGATTATTATTTAAAAGGATTAGAAAATAAGTATCAAGCTACTATAAGTGATTTAAAAGAATATGATGAATTCAAAAATATAGCACATTTTTATTCTGATAAAATTGATATTCTTAATTCTTTAATGGAAGGAATCGAAAAATATTTCATAAATTACGATTTAATTTTAAAACCTTATGAGGATATAACGACTAAGCATAAGCAAATATTTGCTAATTTATATTCTGAAATAGAAAGAAGGAAAAATGAATATTTATACTACCTCAAAACTATAAGAAGGGAAAGATTGAGAGATAATG